>CACYNF010000018.1 GCA_902775595.1 uncultured bacterium
GAACCGCGTCGTTGCATGTCGCTCAGTTCGGCACTCGCCCCCTCGTCCCTTGCCTCACCTTCCATAAGGCGCGTTTGTTTTCGTAGCTTTTGCGCTCGCCGACGTCCCGTCAGCGAGCTTAACCGCGCCGCGTATCCCCCGGAGCGAAGCGGAGTCGCCGAAGGCGAGCTCAATGCGGGGTGCAAATGTGACGCGATTTCGTCCGCACCATAATCTCATTTTGCGGTACTTCCTCGCCCCGCTTCGCGGCTCGGCTTGCGGTTTTGTCTGAGGCGCTGATTATTTACACCTCGCGATCATCCCCTTCGGCTTTTCCTTCTTCTTCTTGTGCCTAACCCACTTCGGTATTCCTTCATAGAAAAGTGTTCCATTAGATATTACACTTCCCAGGGGGTGGCGATTGCTATCTTTTGTCACACATGCGAGTCGGATTATGGTATAATGTGTGCGAATAGAACACAATAGGAGGCGAAACACATGACGACAACCATAACTGCGCGGATTGATTCTGAAAAGAAACGCGAGGCAGAGGCGATTTTCAATGACATAGGGATGACTCTTTCGGGGGCGATAAACGTATTCATAAACGAAGTCGTGATGTATCAGGGCATCCCATTTCAACTTCGTCGCCGTTCTTCTGCAGCAAACAGTATAGAGGCCATAATGGATGAGACGGACGCCTATTGCCGCACCCATCACGAACGGCTGACTCATGACGAGGTGTTTGGTCACGCGCGGGAGATTGCAAATGCTGGGCGAAGAGTACGCGCTTGAGTATCTTCCGCTTTTCGATGAAGAATTGGCGGCAGCTGTTCGCTACATTGCGCAGAAACTTCGCAATCCCATCGCGGCAAAGGCACTCGTTGATGATGTCGAACAGGCAATAACCGAACGGTTATTTGCGCCTGAAGCGTTTGAGCCAATACAGTCGGCAAAAGAAAGGGAGCATCCTTATTACAAGATAGCAGTAGGGAATTACCTTGTCCTTTATTGCGTTGTCGAGAAGGTTATGGAAGTTCGTCGCTTTGTCTATGCGCCGAGCGATTGGCAGTCGGAGTTGTAACGCACCGTTAACTGCTTGATCTATTCGTCGGGCACAGCGGCAATGGTGAATAAGGATATCGTGATTGGTACCGTCGTTCTGATAAACAAGTTTGGGGTTGACCTTGTAGTGAACTGGTTTGGAAATAGAGGCGTTTAACATGTAAAAAGGATAAACCATGCAGAGCATATAGAGGTTCTACACGATCTACACGTTCTACACGGCTAAACTCAAAATTGACTCTATGGAGGAGTGATGGAAGCCCTTAACGCAAGCGGCGTGTGCCGCAGATACGGCAAGCAGGAAGTCCTCAAGGACTTTTCCCTGAAGATGGCGCCTGGCAGCTTCGAGGCGCTGATGGGCCCGAGCGGGAGCGGCAAATCGACGTTTCTCCATCTCGCCGCCGGGCTTCTTTCCGCGGACGCGGGCGAGATTCTCGTCGGCGGCAATGATGTAGCGAAGATGGGAGACTCCGAGGCCACCAAGTTCCGCCGCCGCCACATAGGAGTCGTCTTCCAGTCGTTCAACCTCCTCAACGAGAGGACGGTGCGCGACAACATCGTCCTGCCGCTTCGCCTCGACGGCGCGAAGGTCGACGAAGAGCGGTTTGCGTCGCTCGTCTCGGCGCTTGGCATCGACGGCATCCTCAAAAAGAAACCCGAGGAGCTCTCCGGCGGCGAGCAGCAGCGGGTCGCGGTCGCGCGCGCTCTTCTCGCGGAGCCAGACGTCGTTCTGGCGGACGAGCCGACTGGCAATCTCGACGCGAAGTCTTCCAGGGCGATCTGCGCGCTGCTTGGCGACCTGCACAGGACGGAGAAGAGCGCGATACTCGTCGTCACGCACGATCCCCAGGTCGCCGCAGTCGCGCAGAAGGTCCACTTCCTCAAAGACGGCAGGATCGCCGCCTCATATGCGACAGAGGGCGATGCGGAGATGGTGTCGAAGAGGTATCTGGAGACGTACAGGGGTTAGGAGCCGGATGAAAGCTAGACATATCTGTGCGACGCTCGGAATCGCGGCGGCCGTCGGAGCCGTCGTGTTCATGCAGTCGCTCGTCGCGACGAACGACCGCCAGGCCGTGGCGATGGCGGAGCGGATGCTCTCCGCGGTTCCCGTCGAGGCGGGCGCGAAGAGCGTGCAGCTCCAGCTCGATTTCCGTCCCGACGGCCGCGTTCTGCAGGGGCCGCCGATGATTGCCTTCGCCGCCGTAAGAAAGGGGATCGACGGCGCACTGGTGACGAAGGCGCTCTTCGCCCAGCGCCGCGTCAAGAACCTCCCCTCGGTCGGCGACGAGCTGACCCTCGTCGGCAGGAAGGGCGCATACCGCGTCAGGATCGCGGGCTTCGTCGAATGGGAGCGTCCGGTGCGCGGCTATCCCAACATGTTCCTCCCGCCCTCCGCCGTCGCGGAGATCGACGAGGACTGGCAGCCGTTCGAGCCGGTCACGGCAGAGGAGGCCGCGCCGATGTTCATGTCCGACGCGGGGCGCAACATGGACCGCGCGAAGGGCCTTCTTCTCTGGGCCGCCGCGCTCACGGCGCTGTGCCTGCTCGTCAACTCGCTCTTTCTTTCCGTCGAGTCGCGCCGCCGCGAGCTCGCGGTCCTCAGGATGGTCGGCCTCACGCGCTTTGGCGTCGCGAAGCTTGTCGCGAAAGAGGCGCTGCTCCTCTCCCTCGGCGGGCTTGCCGTCGGCACTTTTGCCGCGCTCGCGGCGCTCCGCGTCTACGTTGCGTGCGATGCCGAGACGTTTCCGTCCGGCACTGCCGTGGGCATCCCCGGCATCGCCGCGTGCATCGTAGCGACGCCGCTCGTCGCGCTCTTCGGGGCTCTGCTCGCGCTCAAGCCCGCGCTTTCGGTGAGACCGCTCGAGGCGGCGTCTGGGCGCGCCCCGCGCAAGCGCCATTTCGGGATGCTCGTCGCCTTCGCGTTCGGTTTCGGCGCGTTCGTCGCCGTCGAGGTCTGGGGATCTTCGCTCACGAAGCCGTTCATTCCTTCGCCCGAGTGGCCAGACGCGATAGTCTCGATACTCCCGGGCGGCGTTTCGAGCTTCGACATAGAGCATCTGCGCAATCTCAAGGGCGTGAAGCGCATAGGCGAGCTCCAGCCGCTCCAGGTGAATCTTCTTCCGCTCGAGGAGCTGAAGGGCTTCGGGAATCGGAAACCCACCGATTCTAAGCAGGGGAACGGGAGGAAGCCGGTAGGGGCGCCTCTTCGAGGCGACCGCATAATGAAGCAGTACAGAAACGCGCTTCTCCTCGCAAGCGCGTGGCTCCCGGACTTCAGGTTTTCGCAGGGCGACCGCGAGTCGGCGGAGAAGGCGCTCGCGGAAGGCGACAACTGCGTAGTGACGGAGATGATGGCGCACGCGCGGAATCTCAAGCTCGGCGACGAGCTGAAGGTCGACGCGGGGCGCGGGCTCGAAATCGCGCTCAAGGTCGTCGGCGTAGTCGACCTCAACTGGCACATGGTGACGAGCCGCGCCCTCGTGCGGGGGATGAACAGGATGCCGGTCAACACCGACGGGCCCGTCTTCGTCTCGTTCGACACTCTCGCGGCGTGCGACATGCGGCCGCAGGAGTTCGTGAAGATGACGCATGTGTGGCTCGACTACGAGCCGGAGTTCCTTGCCGCGAACGGCGTGTTTCCTGCGGGGCGCATCGTTGAACGCGAGATCGTCGAGGCGCTTGGCGGCGCGTGGAGCGAGGATTCCGAAGGCGAGATCCGCGGCAACGCCGTGCGCCTCCATTCGCGCGACGAGATTGCCGACGGTACGCTCGCGCACGGGAGCGATCTCGTCGGCGCGATGGCGCGCGTTCCGTTCATCTTCCTTGCCGTGATCTCGCTCGGGTTCGTTGCGATGCTCGTCGCGTCCTTCGAGTCGCGCCGCCGCGAGTTCGTCGTTCTCCGCGCCGTCGGCGCGACGCGGTTCCAGCTTGCGAAGGTGCTTGTGGGCGAGGCGCTTGCGGTTGCGGTTGCCGGCGTTGCGCTCGGGCTTTTCGGCGGTGCGCTCGTTGGCTGGCTCTGCACGGCCGGCACTCGCGCGGCCATGTCGAACTGGGGGCTTCCCGCGACCTTCGCGGTGCCGCTTGGCGTAATCGCCGAAGGCGCGCTTGGCGCGGTCGTCTTCGCGCTGCTCGTAGCGGTTCCGACCGCCCTCGCCATCGTCCGCCGCTCGATCCACCGCTAGCCTAGAAGTGTTAGGCCATTCTGCATATGTTTACTGTATATGATTTAGTATGTGTATATCCTTGACGGTAGGCAGGATGCTATGGTAGACTGCACTGCACCATGAGGGGAAAAAGAGTAATCCATACCGGGGAGTGCCGCCACCTTTTCGCGGTGGAGGCTGGTCTGACCATTTTAGCCGCCTTTCTGGTCGGCTTCTCGTCCTTCGCAAGTCCACCCCGCCGCGAACTCAACGCCTGGCTTGCGCGCGACCTGGCCGCGGCTGGAATCGTGCTGCTCGAGAACAAGGACTCCGCCCTGCCTCTCAAGGCGGACGAGGAAGTGGCGCTCGTCGGCATCACGGGATATTTCTGCCATCGCATGGGCTGGGGCTCGGGCGACATGCTCGCGCACGATCCCGTGCAGATCGACGCGGGACTCGAAAAGGCGGGCGTCAAGATCGACGCCGACTTCGCGAAGCTCTACCGCGACGACCTCGCCAAGCGCGACTACAGCCGCCTAAACCGCGACTGGGACAAGTGGACGCGGCGCTTCGACGAGCCGAAAGGCGCCCATGACGCGTTCGCGAAGCTCGCCGAGGGCAAGCGCGCCAAGAAGTGCGTCGTCGTGATCGGACGCGGCTCGGGCGAGTCGGCGGACATCCCGGAGGCGCCCGGCGGATGGCGTCTGCACGCCGAGGAAGAGCGGCTTCTCGCCGACGCATGCGCCGCGTTCGACAGCGTCATTGTCCTCCTGAACGCGCCGGGCGTGCTCGATACGTCGTTCATGGAAAAGTACCCAATCAAGGCGCTCGTGTTCGTTCCGTTCCTCGGCGAGACGACAGGCGATGCGGTCGCGGACATCCTGACGGGGAAGGTGAATCCTTCCGGCAGGACCGTCGACACATGGGCGAAGCGCTACGGCGACTACCCGACGACCGGCTGCTGGCAGACCTCGGAAATCGAGTATTCCGAGGGAACGGATGTCGGCTACAGATACTTCGACACAAAATGCCGATGCTTCAACTTGGAGGCTGACGCCTGCGCCGAAATTGACCGCATGCAGATGGTGCGCTATCCGTTCGGACACGGCCTTTCCTACACGACATTCGAGCTGACGCCCGCAAAGGTCGAACGTCGCTTGAAAAACGTCAAGGTTCCCGTGACGGTCAAGAACACGGGCAGGATCGCGGGGGCGGATGTCGTCATGTGCTGGTTTGACGGGGGCCCTCTCAATGAAACGAGGCTCTGCGCCTTCGCAAAGACGCCAGTGATCGCGCCCGGCGCTTCGGCGACCGTCGTTCTCTCGTTCGATGCGATGGACATCGCCTACTACAACGATGAAGAGGCGCAATGGGAGGTATATGGCGGCGCGATACTTGTCAGCGACGGCGGCTCGTACGACAGTCGCATCCATGTGGCGAAAATGGATTTCGACGAGCCCATCGTCGTGCAGAAGGTGACGAACCGCTTCCGCGGCAAATCCGCCGCGCCCGCGCGCAGGGAGCTCGCGAAGCCGTCCGCATTCGTCAAGATGGACGACGTGCTCGGCGGCAAGGCGACGGTCGAGGACCTCGTCGCGCAGTTCACGGACGAAGAACTCGCCGCCGTGGTTAACGGCAGGATATTCGACGGCGAGGGATATGCGGTCGACGGCGGCACGGGCGTGGGCGGCGTAAAGAAGGGACGCGTCGACTGCGAGGCCGGCGAGACGTGGAGTTCTGAGAAGTATGGTTTCGGCGCGATCACGATGGCCGACGGACCTTCAGGCGTCCGTCTCGGAAACTTCGGCGATCCGCGCGAGAAGTACAACGCCAAGGCGTCGGCCGTCGTCTCCTGGCCGTGCGCTACGGCGCTTGCGCAGGGCTGGGACGTCGCTGCGGCCGAGCGCTTCGGACGCGCCGTCGCGTCCGAGATGGCGCTCGTCGACATCGACTGCTGGCTTGCGCCGGGCGTGAACATCCACCGCAATCCGCTCTGCGGACGCAACTTCGAGTACTTCTCCGAAGACCCACTCGTCGCGGGTCTCATGGGCGCGGCGGTCGTGAAGGGCGTGCAGACGAACGCGGACGGAACGCCGTCCGGACGCTCCGCGACCGTCAAGCACTTCGCCGTCAACAACCAGGAGTTCGAGCGCGGGTACGAGAACAACATCGTCGACGAAAAGACGCTGCGCGAAATCTACCTCAAGCCGTTCGAGATAGTCGTCAGGAAGGCGCATCCGAACATGGTCATGTCGAGCTACAGCCGTCTCAACGGCGACTACTGCGCGACGACGTACGACCTGATGACGGGGGTGCTGCGCGAGGAGTGGGGCTTCGACGGATTCGTCATGACGGACTGGTGGAACTCCGCCGACAAGCTGCGCCACGCCGAGGCCGGAAACGACCTTGTGATGCCGGGCGTCCGCGGCGAATACGCCGCGCTTGTCGCGGCGCTGAAAGACGGGAAGGTCCGTCGCGCCGACGTGCAGCACGCGGCGGCGAACATCCTCAAGACCTACGTCCGCATATCCCTCGCCCGGAAACGCTGAGGGGGATCCCCGACGCACTGGCTGCTTGTCGACATGAAAAAGACAACTGCTGTTCTTGTGCTTGCCGCCGCCGACTCAGCGGCGGGCGCGGCGTTTTGGTATAATATCAAGACTTATGGAACTCAGCGATATTGTGAAGGCGGCCTTTGAGAAGGCGTATCCCGGCGAGGACTTCGGCGGCGTCAGGGTGCTGCCCGCTACCGATCCGAAATTCGGCGACTACCAGTGCAACGACGCGCTCAAGTTCGCGAAGAAGGCGAAGACCAATCCGCGCGAGGTCGGAGCGAAAGTGGCCGAGGCGCTCAAGGGCAACGACGTCTTCGAGAAGGTCGAGATCGCAGGCCCAGGGTTCCTCAACCTCACCGTCTCCTCCGCCTGGCTCAATTCGCAGCTCGCGGATCTCGGCTCGCGGCCCCGCTGCGGCATCCCTCAGAAGGGCACAGGCAAGAAGATCGTAATCGACTACTCGTCGCCGAACGCCGCGAAGCAGATGCACATCGGCCACATCCGCTCGACCGTCATCGGCTGCGCGATAGACAGGATATTCCGCTCGCTCGGCTACGATGTGATAGCCGACAACCACCTCGGCGACTGGGGCACGCAGTTCGGCATACTCATCAAGGGCTACCGCGAGCTGCTCACCGACGACGAGCGCGAGAACCTCACCGTCGCCAACCTCGAGAAGTGCTATGTCCTCTCCGCGGCGAAGGCGAAGGAGGAGGACGGTGTGTGGAAGGACGCGTGCAAGCAGGAGCTCGTGAAGCTCCAGCAGGGCGACAAGGACAACCTCGCGCTCTGGAAGCGCTTCATCGACATCTCGATCGGCGAGTTCGACCGCATG
The DNA here is from genome assembly GCA_902775595.1 of uncultured bacterium. Taxonomy (GTDB): domain Bacteria; phylum Verrucomicrobiota; class Kiritimatiellia; order RFP12; family UBA1067; genus UBA1067. Next base: position 7,581 of record CACYNF010000018.1, read on the forward strand.
TACGCGAAGCTCGGCGTGAAATTCGACACCTACCGCGGCGAGTCGTACTACAACGACACCATGCCTGGCATCGTCGCCAAGCTCCAGGAGATGGGGCTTGCCGTAGAGTCTGATGGCGCTCTCGTCGTCAACCTCGAATCCGAGAAGCTCGGCGTCGCGATCGTCCGCAAGTCCGACGGCGGCTACAACTACACGACGAGCGACCTCGCCTGCGTCAAGACGCGCGTCGAGGAATACGACCCCGAGCGCATCATATACGTCACCGACGCCCGCCAGCAGCTCCACTTCAAGCAGTGGTTCTCGATCGCCGCGAAGATGGGCTACACGACAAAGCTCGTCCACGTTCCCTTCGGGCTCATGTCCTTCCAGGGCAAGGCGATCTCCACGCGCGAGGGCAACCTAATCAAGCTCGACGAACTTCTCGCAGAGGCCGTGAAACGATCGCTTGCGATAGTGATGTCTCGTCGTGGAACGGACGGGGCCTCTGGCGGCCCCGCACCCCTGCCCACGGACGACGACGTCAAACTTGCCGAGCAGATCGGCTACGGCGCGGTCAAGTACTCCGACCTCTCGCACGACCCGATCACCGACATCGACTTCAGCTGGGACAAGGCGCTCGCCCTCGAGGGCAATTCCGGCCCCTATCTCCAGTATGCCTACGCCCGCGTCTGCTCGCTTCTCGAGAAGGCGGGGAGTGGAACGGACGGGGCCTCGGGCGCCCCCGAACCCATGCCCAAGGATGTCGGCTTCGCCGTTTCCACTTCCTCCGAGAAGCGGCTTGCGCTGCAGCTCCTGGAGTTCCCGGGCGCGGTCGTGCGCGCGGCAGAGGCGTACAAGCCGAGCGTCCTCGCGGACTACCTCTTCCAGACGGCGCAGCTCTATTCGAGCTTCTACCAGAGCTCGCCGATTCTCAAGAGCGAGCCGTCCGTCCGCGCGGCGCGCCTGAAGCTGTGCGAGCTCTTCGGTAAGGTGCTTTCGACAGGACTCGGGCTCCTCGGCATTGACACGCCGCGCCACATTTGATACCATATTCACCCACTTGCAGGAGAGATGGCAGAGCCTGGTTGAATGCACATGACTCGAAATCATGCATACCCGCAAGGGTATCGGGGGTTCGAATCCCTCTCTCTCCGCCAGATGCGTTCCCCGATGTGACCTTCGCCGTGACCGGCGATTCCACTTCATAGATTTTCCCTATGCGCTGTCGATTTGCAATTGCATGGGACAAAGACCGTATTATTTGATATAATTACACAAAACGCAGAAAAGGAATCTCCGCAAACATGAAAAAACAGATGGTTGTCGTCGCGCTCGCGCTTGCGGGTGCCGTGTGGTTCAAGGGAATTCTCGCGCAGGAGGCCGCTAAGCCGGCGGAGGGGGCCGAGGTCGCCGCCGCCGAGGCCGCGCCAGCGGAGGGGGCCGAGGCCGCCGCCGAGGCGGAGGCGCCGAAGGAGATCACCGCGCTCGACCAGTGGGCGACCTACATCAAGCAGGGCGGCAAGACGATGTGGTTCATCGGGCTCCTCTCCATCCTCGGACTCGGCTGCGCGCTCGAGCGCTTTTGGAACATGCGCCGCTCCCGGATCGTCCCGGACGGATTCTCCGCGAAGGTGATTGAGCTCTGGAAGAGCGGCAAGACGGACGAGGTCGCCGCGCTCTGCACCAGGAACCGCTCGATGCTCGCGCGCGTCGTCGAGACGATGCTCCAGCACGGGGATTCCAAGGACTACCAGGAGGTGAAGCAGTTCGCCGAGGACAAGGCGGGGCGCGAGCTCAGGCTCGAGAACCGCAAGAGCGCGATGCTCGCGACGGCCGCGACGCTCTCGCCGCTTCTCGGACTCTTCGGGACGGTTCTCGGCCTCCTCGGCGCGTTCGGCACCGTCGCCGCCATGGGCGAGATGGGCGACGCGTCCGTCCTCGCCGACGACATCGGCCAGGCGCTCATAACGACGGTCGCGGGCCTTGCGGTCTCCATGCCGTGCCTCTTCGCCTACAACTACATCAAGGGCAGGCTGAACCTCTTCTCCGTGCTCCTCGAGGAGGAGATATCAGACCTCGTCAACCAGGTCTTCATCAGGCGCTAACCGTTCCGGAGGCATAGGAGATGGCCGTCAAGTACGAAGAGGAAGAGCACATCGAGATCCAGATGACCTCGATGATGGACTGCATCTTCCTGATGCTCATATTCTTCCTGGTTTCCTCCCAGCTGAAGAAGGTCGAGAAGGAGCTTCCCATCGAGCTCCCCCGCGCCAACACGACGCGCGACGTCAAGTCGACCCCCGACCTCATCACCGTCTCGGTGAACGCGAAGGGCGAGCTGTTCGTGAACTCGAAGCCGGTCGGCGACGCCGGACTCAAGAACGCCCTCGCGAACGCCGCGAAGGAGAACCCCGACCGCCGCATCAGGATAAACGGCGACGTCTTCGCGCCGTTCCGCTCGATTGTCCAGGTGCTCGACACCTGCCAGGGCGAGGGGCTCACGGTGGTCGGCATCCACACCGCGACCGACATAAGGTGATCTGCCAGCCATGAGCGACAACAGCGACAGCGTCGACATCAGCCTGCAGTCCGACGACATCCGCCGCCGCGAGAGGAGGCGCCGCCGCCAGGGGCCCCTCTGGGGATTCCTCTCCGTCGCCGCGCATGTCGCGTTCTTCGCCGTCATCATCTTCTGCACTCCTGTGAAGGATCTCGTCTTCGAGGAGAAGGAGATGCCGCCCCCGAATCCGGCAGAGGACCTTTCGGCGGATCGCCTCGAGGACCTCTCCGACCGCCTCGAGGAGGCCCACAGGAACGAGCTTCTCGAGGAACTCGAGGAGATGCAGGCCGTCCTGCACAACATGGAGATGATGAAGCAGGAGCTTCTCGAGGACTACGACGACTTCGCCGAGGAGAACTCCAGGACGATGAAGGACGAGCTCGAGAAGCTGCTGGACGAGGCGGAGAAGGCCCAGCGCAAGGCGGTGGAGGAGCAGCCCAAGGTCGAGCAGAAGGTCGAGGAGCTGGTCCGCGAGGAGCAGCAGAACCTCGACGACGAGAACAGGCAGAAGAAGCTCCGCGAGCTCGCCGCGGACGTCATGCTCGAATCCGGCGCGAAGGTCGTCGACGAGATGGCGAAGGCCGTCAACGCGCTCGACAGGCTCCAGATCCAGGCCGAGTTCACTGGGCTCGCGAAGGCCGCCAAGGCCGCCGAGAAGGCGATGGATGCGCAGAAGGAGGTCGCCGCCAGGCAGGACGTCGCCCAGCGCGAAACAAACGAGACCGCGGCGAAGCTCGCGAAGGCGCTGGACCACAGCCGCGAGAAGGAGCAGAACGAGAAGTGGAAGCGCGAGCAGGAGCAGCGTCGCGACAAGGCTAAGGCGGACGCCGAACAGGCGCACCAGCGCATGGAGCAGGCAAGGGCCGACCAGAAGAAGGCCGATGCCGAGAGGCAGGACGCCGAGAAGAGGCGCGAGACCGCGAATGCCGAGGGCGAGAAGGCGAAGAACGAGGAGAAGTCCCTCAAGGAGCAGGCTTCGAAGACCGAGGACAAGAACAAGGCGAACGAACTCCGCCAGAAGGCCGACGCCGCCTCGAGGCTCGCCCGCGAGAAGCGCGACGAGAGCCACAGGGCGAACGAAGAAGCCCGCCGCAGGCAGAACGAGTACAATTCCGCCGTCCACCGCGAAAAGAACGAGGAGCGCAACGAGGAGCGCGCGCGGAAGAACGAGGAGGACGCAAAGGCGAACATCGCGAAGGCCGAGGAGCGCATACGCGAGAAGGAGAACGCCCTCATGGAAATCGAGAAGACCCGCCGCGAGAAGGGAACGCACGCCCAGGTCGAGAACCTGCAGAAGGTGCGCAAGGATCAGGAGGAGCTCGCGAAGAAGCTCGCCGCGGTCCGCGAAGCCCTCGCGAACGACACGCCCAGTCTCGAGAAGCTCGCGTCCGAGGAATTCCGTGACAGCGAGATGGTCCGCAGGAACCTCTCCTCCATGAAGCTCGTCGCCGCGTACGAACTCGCTAAGGAGATGGAGGCGAAGATCACCGAGAACTACAAGGACATCAAGGCGACCGAGACGGCGATAAGCCGCCGCATGAGCTACAAGGCCGCGCAGAAGCTCACCGACGTCGCGCGCACCGAGCGCATGGAGCTCGACGAGAAGACCCGCGAGGCCCTCGAGGCGAGGGTGAGGACGAAGTCGGCCCTCGACGCGCAGAAGGTGGCGGAGGCCGATGTCATGCGCGAGGCGGACAACATCGTCGAGTCGTCGAAGGCCATGATGGAGGACGCCATGAAGATCGTCAAGCCCGACTTCGCGGCGAAGTCCTCCTCCGGGTCCAGGAGCTCCCGCGGCGAAAAGGTCGAATGGCTCACTGAGGAGAACTTCAAGGACAGGGATTCCGCGGAGGCCCGCGCAGAGCGCCTCGCGGCGATGAGCGCGGACGCCGACTACCAGCTCGCGCTCTCGGAGGCCGCCGCCGAGGACGAGTCGCAGCGCGTTAAGAACGTCGCCGCCGTCCAGCGCAATCGGCCCTCGTCGTTCGAAGGAGAGGGCGAAGCCGCGGCGCAGGGGATTCCCGGCTCGCAGAAGGCCGACGACAGCGGCGGACGTCGTGCGAAGCAGGGAAGCGGCCAGAAGGACGCGCTCTTCGGCGGCGGCGGACCTGGTCCGCTGCAGGGCACGATGCCCGACCTCATCGCCGGCAACGTGGTGCGCTTCGGCAGGCTTCCGACGGGCGTCCAGGAGAACTTAGGCGGAATTCCCGCGAAGTGGATGTACGTCAACTCCTGGTATGTGATCGGTCCGTTCCCGAACCCGAACCGCGTGAACCTCCGCCGCAAGTTCCCGCCGGAATCCGTCATCGACCTCGACGCGACCTATCCCGGCAAGGACGGCAAGATGGTCGGCTGGCGGTTCATGCAGGCGCAGTCCTCCGTCCGCGAATGGTGGGGTGCGCCGTTCAAGGCGCGCGTCAAACTCAACGGCGACCACCAGTACGAAATCTGGTATGCGTACGCCGAAGTGTTCTCGGATACCGAGGGCGACGTCTGGTTCGCCGTCGGATCGGACGACCGCAGCGACGTGTGGCTGAACGGACAGCCCGTCTGGGGGTCCTCCAACAAGCTCAAGCCCTGGCAGATCTCCGAGGGATTCCGGCTCGTGCATCTCAAGCGCGGGCGGAACCGCATCCTCATGCGCGTCGAGAACGGCTGGGGTCCGCTCGAATGGTCCCTCTGCATCGGCGTCGGCGAAGGCAACCCCTCGAAATAGAGGCGAAGATTTTTTGTAAGATTCCCCCTCGGCCGGCGAGTATGGGGTGATATGAACAAGAAGAAACTCGCCGTCGTAGGGGCGTTCGCCGCCCTCGCAGTCGCGCTCTGCGCCACTGCTTCGTCGTTGTTCTGGGTCTGCCGCAAGGTTCGCGCCTTCGAAGCCGAGCATGGAGGCAGCGTCTACGCCAACTTGAGCAAGGCGCAGATGGACGAAATCGTCAAGGCGAAGATAAAACAGGCCGCGACCAACACGGCTCCCGCCTCCGCCTCGACTGCCGTGCAGCCGCAACCTGCGCCCACCGCCGAGAAGCCGAAGGGCCCGCCTCCTCCGCCGAAGCCGATGGTGAGGTTCGCCGCCCCCGGCCGCTATCTCCCGCCCGGCGGCGCGAGGGCCGTTGGCGTGGAGTCCGTAAATGTGACGAACATCCACGCCGAGATTCGCCGCGTGGTGCCTGAAAACATCGTCCAGCTTCTCGCCCGCGAGGAGCGCGAGTACAGCCGCTATCGGTGGGGAGGCTCCGCGGACGACAAGGAGACCGCGGAGCTTTCGGGCGAGGTCGAGGAACGCGACTTTGCCTGCGTGAACAGGCCGAACGAAAAGGAGACCGTTGCCGTGCCAGTCAAGATGAACGACGGCGGCAGTTCAAACGGCGTCTTCCTCGTCGCCGTCAGAAGCGCCGACCGCCCGTGCACGGACGACTGCTGGTGGGTCGATGAATCAAAGCAGAACCCCAGCCGCTACCGGCTCGTCTCGCTTTCCGACCTCGGGCTTTCCGTCCGCATGAACGGAACCGACTCGCCCGGCGTCTGGGTGACTTCGCTTATGAATGGCACGCCTCTCGACGGCGTCAAGGTGGCGGTGTATTCCAAAGCCAACATCAAGGTGATGGAAGGCGAGACCGACGAGAACGGCTGGAGCCGCCTCGTGCGCGTCGCGAAGGGCGAGCCGTTTGCCGTCGTCGCCACAAGCGCCGATGGCGCCGACAGCACGTTCCTCGCTCTCCGCGACTCGATGGAAGTCGACGAGACGTATCCAGACGGATGCCGCCCAGAATACCTCGCGGACGACGGCGTGGAGGCGTTCCTCTGGACCGACCGCGGCATCTACCGCCACGACGAGAGGATCATGGTTCACGCGCTTCTGAGGAACGGCCGCCGCCAGGCGCCAAACCCAATGCCGGTCGAGCTGCGGCTCGTGAGCCCGAAAGGGGACACATACTCCCACCTCACGGCGACGACCGACGCCGAGGGGTCGCTTTTGTGCGATAAGTTTACCGTCCCCGCAGACCAGCCGAGCGGCGCGTGGAAGTTCCAGGCGAAGATTCCCGGCAAGGACGGCCGCATACTCGGGACGGCGGGGATAAAGGTCGAGGAGTTCGCGCCGCCGCAGATACGCGTCAAGGTCGAGGCGGACGCCTCGGCGCATCCGTCGAACTTCGCGTTTTTCGTCTCCGCGGAACACCTTTTCGGCGGTCCTGCCCACGCGCTCGCCTGCGAGGGCGCAGTCGTGTTCGAGGACGTCGCCTTTGCGCCGCCGCAGTGGAAGGGATGGTCGTTCGGGAACTGCGACCTCGGCCTCAAGCCGAATTTCCGGACACTTTCGAAGACTTCGCTCGACCGCGAAGGCAAATGCGTCATGTCCGCGCCGCTCTGGGCCGATTCGGGGCTGCCGAAGGCCGTGGTGCGCGCGACGGCCCAGGGAACCGTGTTCGAGGACGGCGGGCGCCCCGCGACGGCGCGCGCCTCCGCGGTTCTCCACTACTACCCATACTACATTGGCTCAACGCTTGAGTCGTGGATGCGGCTCGACAACGGGCTCGCGCCGAAGATCCGCTTTGCCTGCGTGAAGCCGGACGGCTCGCGCCACGGGGAAAGCCGCACGCTCTCGGCGACCTTGGAGCGCATCGACTCCGTTTACTCGTACCGCCGCCAGTCGAACGGATGGGAGACATGGGATTGCGAGCGCATCCGCAAGGTCGTCGCGCCGGCCGCCAAGATCGTCGTTCCCGTAGGGGAGGACGCTACGTTCGAGATTCCCGCTGGCACCTGCGGCGACTACGCGCTGACGGTGACTGATCCCGAGACGGGCGTGTCGTTTGCAAAGACCTTCTACCTGAGCGACTGGGGCGACTCGGCGGTGCGCGCTCCGCTGTCCGACCCGACGGCGGTCTCGCTCACGACCGACAAGCCGTTCTACCGCGTCGGCGAAACGCCGCGGCTGATGGTCCGCGCGCCGTTCGCCGGCTGGGCGCTCGTGTCGGTGCTGCGCGAGAAGGACGCGTACACAGACATCCTCGCGCTCACGAACGCGACGAGCGAGATCGCACTCAGGCCGGTCGCGGCGGATAACGCGCCGAACCTCGACGTGTACGTGTCCGTCGTGCAGAGCGTAGAGGCGAACGCAAGGCACATGGCCGCGCGCGCCCACGGACAGACGACGGTCTCTGTGCGCCCTGCCGAGGACGAGATCGCCGTCAGGATCGCGAAATGCGATGTCGCCGTCGGCGGCGAGAAGGGCTCGTCCGCGACCGTCGCCTTCGAGGCGCGCGGCGCATCTGCCGCGCTCGTCACGGTCGTGGACGAGGGGATAAACATCCTTACGGACGAGCAGGTGCCCGACCCCGCGGCGCATTTTGCCGCGCCGCGCCAGGCGAGCCATCCGCTCTACGACATCTACCACCGCATGCTTCCGGTGCTTGGCGGGGACTTGCTTCGCGCGAGCGGCGTCAAGACCGGCGGCGGCGCGGGGGCGGAGATGCTCGGGCGCGTAAGCCCGGTGCCGACGCGCAGGTTCAAGCCGCTCTCGCGCTGGAGCGGCCGCGTGGAAGTCGGCGAAGACGGGAAGGGCGTGTGCGAGTTTCCGCTCGGCGAGTTCGTCGGGGAGGTCCGCGCGACGGTCGTAGCGTGGAGCGCGTCGGCGTCTGGCTCGGCCGCGGTTCAGGCGAAGGTCACGCCGAAGGTCGTCATGATGCCGGACGCGCCGCGCTTCGTCGCGCCGGGGGATATTTTTGAGGCGACACTGCCGATATACAGGAGAGATGGGGATAGCCGTGTAGAACATGTAGAACGTGTAGATGGGGAGATCGAGTATTCAATCAGCGTTGGACGGAATGTCGTCGTTGCCGAGGGCAAGGTCATGATTGAGAAGGATGGCCACACAAACATTGTCGTGAGGTTGACTGCTCCGGAAGAGCCTGGGGAGATGGGCGTCGCATATTCCGTGAAAGGCATGGGAGAGACGCATCATGAGAGAATAATCCTTCCCGTACGCCCTGCCGTCGCATGGGTGGAGACTTCAGGAGTGAAGAGGGGTCAGGAGTCAGGGGTCGTAACCGCCCCTTGCGGGGGTTCGCGACCCATGGGGAAGCGAACACGCCGAGCGGAGCGAGTGCCGAGGAGTCAGGAGTCAGGGGTTTGGGGGAACCCATTTGAGAAATACAGCGAGAAGGTGTATGACTCGCCTGTCGGACAGTACGAATCGGCGCTACGGTGGCTCGCGGAATATCCGCACGGCTGCCTTGAGCAGACTTCCTCGCGCATGTTCCCGCTGATCGGCGCGGGCGGGATCCTCGCCTCCGTCTCGCCGACGGGGAAAGACGTGGTGGCTTCTGGCGTCAGGCGCGTCGAGTCGATGGTGAGGTCTGTCGACTTCGTAATGTGGCCTGACTGCAACTATGCGCCATGGGACCCAGAAGTGTCGCTTTATGCCGCGCACTTCCTCGTCGAAGCGGAGAAGAATGGCTATGCGCTCAACCGCCTCGCGCGCGACCGCGTCTTCAGTTTCCTGAAACGCTGGGCGATGTCGACGAACGACACTGTGTCGGCCTACGCCTGCCACACGCTCGCGCTCGCCGGCAAGCCGGAGAAGGACCGCATGCTGCGGCTCTACGACGCGTCGACCAACCTGACGCTCCTTTCGCGCTCCCGCCTCGCCCGCGCCTTCGCCCTCGCGGGCGACAGGCGCCGCGCCGAGGCGCTGCTTGCGGCGAATGTCGCGCCGTCGTCGGTGAAGGACGCCGCGTTTGCCGTCCTCGCGCTTCTTGAAATCGACCCTGATGACTCGCGCATACTCCCGCTCATCTCCTATCTCGACAGACAGCGCGGCCGCGAGCGGCTTTCGTGGGGAACGACGGGCGACAACGCGCATGCGCTTCTCGCGATAGGCGCGTACTACCGCCACCATCCCGCGAAACCGGGCGAGAAGTTCGTCGTTTGGCACAAGCTCTCGCTGCCCAAGCCAAGAGACGTAAAGGACGAGTCGAGCGGCATCTCCATTGTGCGGCGCTACCTTACGCCCGAAGGCGGAGAGGCGGATCTTTCGAAACTATCGCTCGGCGAGATGCTCATAGCGGAACTTGCGCTCAAGGTCGACGACACGCGCGAGCTTTCGGATCTCGTTGTCGAAGACCTCTTCCCCGCTTGCTTCGAGCCGGTGCATGGAGGGCTCGCACCTTCGTTCGCTCCGCGCGGACCCGATGGCTCCGCACTCGCTCGCTCCGAGTCGAGCCTGAATTTAGATCAAGGCAGATGGGTGATGCGTTCCGACGCGCGCGACGACAGGATGCTCGTCTTCTCGAAGAAGTTCACGCTTGCGAAGGGCGAGGAGGCGACCTTCCGCTACCCTGTGCGCGTCGTTTCCGCTGGCGACTACATCCTTCCCGGCCCAAGCGTCGAGGCGATGTACCACCCGGACCTCCACGCACGCCGCGCCCCCTCGCGCATTTCCGTAAAGCGGTAGCGAAAAATCGAAAACACCCCCTTGCGCGGGGGCGGGGAAATATGCTATACTACACATCACTTTTCGGAGCAACGGGGTTGTGGCGCAATTGGTTAGCGCACTGGACTGTCGATCCGGGGGTTGCGGGTTCGAGCCCCGTCGACCCCGCCAATCTGAGAAGATAGGGCGTTTGCCTCGTGGTGTAATGGTAGCACCGCAGATTCTGATTCTGCTTGTTGGGGTTCGAGTCCCTGCGAGGCAACCAACGCGACGACGAAGAAAAAACCTCGGCCACAAGCCGGGGCTTTTTTGTTATAATCAACGCAGCTTATGAACGTTCTTATAACCGGTGCAAGTTCGGGAATCGGCGAGGCGCTCGCGCTCGAATGCGCGAAGCGCGGCGACGGGCTTTTCCTCTGCGGGCGCGACCGCGGGCGGCTCGGCGCCGTCGCGTCCGCCTGCCGCGCGGCGGGCGCCGCAGTTCGCGCCGACGTCGTCGACGTGGCGGACGAGGCGGCGATGCGCGAATGGATCCGCTCCTGCGACGCCGATGCGCCTCTCGACCGCGTTTTCGCGAACGCCGGCGTCGGTACAGGCATCGAGGACGAGGCGAACGTGCGGCGGACGTTCTCGACGAACATCGGCGGCGTGCTGAACACCGTCCTCCCCGCGGTAGAGGCGTTCCGCCGCCGCGGAAAGGGCGGACAGATAGTCGTCACCGCCTCCATCGCCGGCTACGGCCCTCTCAAGAGCTGCCCCGCGTATTCCGCGACGAAGGCATGCGTCAAGACATGGGGGCTTGCCCTGCGCGGGATGCTGCGGCCCGAGGGGATAAAGGTCTCTGTAGTCTGCCCGGGGTTCGTCCGCTCCCGCATAACCGACAGGAACACGTGCCCAATGCCGTTCTTCATGGAGGCCGACAAAGCCGCCCGCGTGATCCTCGGGCGAGTCGACCGCAACGTCGGTCTTATCGCGTTCCCCTGGCCGATGCGCCTCGCGTCGTGGGGCCTCGCGAGCCTGCCGTTCCGCATCAACGAGCTCGTCAACCGCCTGCTTCCGGCGAAAGTGGCCGCGGGGAAGCCGAAGGTGCTCTAATATGAAATACGCGATCATTTCCGACATCCATGCGAACGTGACGGCGCTTGAGTGCGTCCTTGCGGATGCGCGCGCCAACGGCGCGGAGAAGATCGTCTGCCTCGGCGACGTAGTCGGATACGGCCCGCTTCCGGCCGAGGCCGTCGCGCTTGTGCGCAGGGAGTGCTTCATCGTCCTCGCCGGCAACCACGACGACGCGGTTTCGGGGCGCGGCGACTCCTCTACGTTCATCGATCTCGCGAAGGAAGCCGTCGAGCGCCATCGCGCCGCGCTCTCGGACGAGGATGTCGCGTGGTTGAAGTCGCTCCCCTACACCTGCACCATAGACAAGGCGGTCGCGGCGCACGGCGATGTCTTCGATCCGCCGAAGTTCTACTACATCCTCGACGAGAATGGCGCCGAGGCGAACTTCGCGAAGACGGACGCGCGGCTCGTCTTCGTCGGCCACACGCACGAGCCGGCGATATTCGTGACAGGGCGCTCGGGCGCGGTCTACAAGACGGACGCGCAGGACTTCACGATCGAAGAACACAAGCGGTACATAGTGAACCCCGGCTCCGTCGGCTATCCGCGCGAGTCGGGCGGCAGGTGCTTCTCGTCCTACGTCCTCTACGACTCAGCCGAGGGGACCGTCACCTTCCGCTACCTGCCGTTCCAGGTGTCGAGCGTCATGCAGCGCGGCGACGCGAAGAGGATCGTAGGCAGGCGGATCGTCGCCGCAGTCGCCGCGGTTGTCGCAATCGTCGTGGCGGCGGTCGTCTGGGCGCTCGTGCCGAAGACGGTGGAGGTCGTCGACGATCCCGCGCTTGTCGTCGCCGAGAAGTCCATCCCGCTTGATCCCGACCTGAAGCACGTCAGCGCGAACATAACGTTGGCGAGGGAATCCGATCCGGTCCAGCTCCGCATCGTCTTCGAATCGCCCTCTGGCACCGTCGTCGGTGTTGAGTCGCTCACCGTGAGGCAGTCGTCGAAGAGGGGCGTCAAGGTGCCGGACGGCTCCGCGCGCGCCCGCTTCACCGCGCTCAAGGCGCGGCCCGAGGAGCGGCCCGCGATAGTTTTCTTCGCTCCGAGCGCATCTACAAAGTGAAATTTGGTATAATACAGGACAACAGCAGGCATAATACAGGGCAACAGAGAAGAAAGGACAGCTTAAATAATGAGCATCTTCAAGGCATACGACATCCGCGGCATATACGGCACGGAGCTCACGCAGGACGACTTCTACAAGATCGCCAGGGGCTACGCGCAGTTCTGCGGCTTTACGGGCAGGAACAGCAAGGTCGTCGTCGCGCGCGATTGCCGCAAGTCGTCGGACGCGCTCTTCGCGGCGTTCTCGAAGGGTCTTGTGGACGAAGGAGTTGACGTTATCGACATCGGCCTCGCCTCGACGCCGATGAGCTACTTCGCGAACGCGAAGCTCGGCGCGGACGGGTCGGTCATGATCACCGCGTCGCACAACACGAAGGAGTGGAACGGCTGCAAGCTCTGCAAGGCGAACGCGGTGCCGATCTCCGGCGCGACGGGGATCAAGGACATCGAGAAGCTCGTCGCGGGCATGAGCGGCGACGAGCCGCCCGCGGGCCGCGGAGACGTCACGAAGGTCGACGTCTCGGCCGACTACGCCGCGCATGTCAGGGCCTTCGCGCACATGAAGCGCCCGCTCCACCTCGCGCTCGACTTCGCGAACGGCATGGGCATAGCGGAATCCGTCGCGTTCAGGGACTCCGACATCACCTACGACGCGCTCTACGGCGAGTACGACGGCGATTTCCCGAACCACGACGCGAACCCTCTCCACCACGAGACGCTGAAGGATCTCCAGGCGCTCATGAAGGCGAACCCCGGCAAGTACGCGTTCGGCGTCGCGTACGACGGCGATGCCGACCGCGCGGGGTTCCTCGACGAGAACGGCGAGATCATCCCGATGGACTTCATCACGGCGCTCGTCTCGCAGGACCTGCTGGCGTCGAACCCCGGCGCGGTGTGCTTCTACGACCTCCGCTCGTCGAAGGTGTGCGAGGAGGTGATCGCCGCGGCCGGCGGAAAGCCCATGATGTCGCGCGTCGGCCACTCGTTCATCAAGGAGCAGATGCGCCAGAACGACGCGATCTTCGCGGGCGAGCTCTCCGGGCACTACTACTTCAAGGCGAACTCCACGGCGGAGTCCAGCTCCATGGCGACGTTCGCGCTCGCGAACATCGTCTCCGCATCGGACAAGCCGCTCTCCGCGCTCATCGCGCCGCTCAGGAAGTACTCGCAGTCGGGCGAGATCAACACCAAGACGGCTACGCCCCCCGCCGAGATCCTCGCGAAGATAAGGGAGCTCTACGCCGCGAAGGCGCGCGTGTTCGAGCTCGACGGGGTTTCGGTCGACGCCTGGGATGCCGAAGGCTACTGGGCGAACGTGCGCATGTCGAACACCGAGCCGCTGGTGCGTCTCAATCTCGAAGGAAAGACCAAGGAAATCATGGAGGCAAAGCGCGATGAATTTCTCGCGATCATCCGTAGCTGATCATCTGCCTGTCTGCGCGCTCGCTGCGGCGCTCGGCATCGCCCTCGCGGGCTGCAACCCGAAGGACGGCGTCAGGGAATACGCCGACGGGCTCGCCGCGTACGAGGCCCGCAGCCTCGAAAAAGCCGGCAAGCTCTTCGCCAAGAGCGTCGCCTACGCGCCCGGAAACGTCGACGCGCTCGTCATGCTCGCGCGCGTCCAGTGCGATCTGGGCGCGATGTCCGATGCCGGCGACACGATCGCGAAGGCCGTTGCCCTCGCTCCCGACGCTCCCGACGTGGCCCTGCTCGACGCCGAAATCGCCCTCTATGCCGGAGACATCGCACGAGCCGTGAGCCGCTTCACGGCCGTTGCCGAGGACGCGAAGCTCGATCCTTCCGCGCGGGCTCTCGGCTGGGCCGGCCTCGGCATCGTCGAGATGACGCGCGACAGGCGCGACTTCGCGCGCATCGCCTTTCTGCGGGCTATCCGACTCGACAGGCGCAACGCCTCCGCGCGCTACCATCTTGGTCTCCTCTACCGCGGCGACGAATACGGCTACCTCGACGCGGCGCTCGAGCAGTTCGAGATATTCGTCCGCCTCGGCGAGACGGCCGATCCGCGCGCCGTCCACGTGCAGCGCGTCATAATCCCCGGCATCAAGGCCGACATCGCCCGCCGCGCCGCAGAGCGCCCGGGGGCGCAGCGCCGCGACGCGAACGCCTCGGCTGCAGCGCTTGCCCGCGCGGATGCCGCGTGGAAGAAGGGGAGCCTCAAGGCCGCCCGCGACGAATATGCCGCGGCGTACAAGGCCGATGTCCTGAGCTATCCTGCGGCGCTCGGCCTCGCGAAGGCGTGGGAGAAGACCGACTCTACGGCGGCCGGACGCCAGAAGGCGCTTGACAGCTACAAGGCGGCGTGCGCGCTTCGCCCGGGCGCGATAGCGACGTTCCTGGCGGCTGGCGAGCTCGCCGCCAAGATCGGGCAGCACGCGACGGCGCTCGAGCTCTATTCGCGCGCGGTCGCCGCGAATCCGGCCGACATCTCGGCGATAGACGGCCTCATCCGTGCGCTCCGCAAGGTTGGCGGCAAGGACAATGCCAAGGTCGCCGACGCCTATCAGTCCTATCGCGATTCGCTTTCGGCCAGGAAGTCCAAGTGACCCTCGCGCCGCCAGACTACGTCGTCCTCGCGCTGGCGGCCGGCGGTGCGGTGACCGGCGTGTTCATCGGGCTTTCAGGCGCGCTCGCGTTCTTTTCGGGAAGTCTCGCGGCGGCGTTTGCGGCGACGTTCGGCTGGCGCTTCTTCGCGTCGTTCGTTTCGTCTGGCCTTGCCCGCGGCATCGCCGCGGCGCTCGCGGCGCTCGTCGCGTTCTGGATCGTGCGCGCGATCGTCAGGAAGACCGTCAAAGTCGCCCTCGCACAGCCCGGCGACTCGATTTTCGGGGCTCTTGCCGCGGGGCTTTCCGGCTTTGCGGTCGGGCTCGGCGTTGTTTGGCTCGCCCAGTTCATCGGCCTTCCCGGTGCCGAGGGGTCGGCTCTGCTAAGCGAGGTTCTCGGCTATGTCGGATGAAGAGCTGCTCGCCGAGGCGAAAAAGTTCGAAAAGAATCTTCTGAACTTCTTCTGGCGCCAGGGCGTTCAATATTCCGAAGGCGAGGATCTTGTCCAGGAGACCTATCTGCGGCTGTGGAAATACCGCAGGGAGTACAAGCCGACGGCAAAACTCTCGACCTTCCTCTTCCTGATGGCGCGCCAGGTGCGCATCGACGCCTTGCGTCGGCAGGCCAGGCGCGAGGGACGGGAGAAGTCCTGGGGCAAGGAGGCCGCGACGTCGGCCGAGCCTTCGGTCGGCAGGGCCGACGTGCGAGAAGACGTACGCTGGGCGGTCGCGCGGCTTTCCGAGCCGCTCCGGGAAGTGGTGGAGCTCGGGGTGTTCCAGGACCTTCCGTACGCGGAGGTCGCGGAGATCCTCGGGATCCCAGTGGGAACGGTCAAGTCGCGCATGTCGAACGCGATTAAGAAGCTGAAGGAGTTTTTCGATGAACGGAGATCTTGAAAGGACGCTGGAGGAGCTTGGCCCCGAATACCGGGCCGTCGTCGCGAGGCTCAGGTCGTCGCGCGAAGTGGAGCCGGGGCGCTTCGGCCTGAAGGGACTTGCGCCAGGACTCGCAGGTTCGTCGTCTCGCGCCACCTGGCGAAGGGCCGGCTATCTCGTCGCCGCGTCTATCGTCGTCGTCCTCGGTTTTTCCGTCTTCATGCAGGGCGCGGCAAATGCGCCGCGCGAGCCATACGCGGGCGCCAGGGTGTACACCGTCGCCTATGCGCCGACAGAAGAGGCCCTTGAGATAATCGTCGCCTCCCAGCGCGCCGACGGAAGCTGGTCGAACGACTTCCTCACGCGGCAGAACGCCGCCGCGCTCCGCGCTTCGGAGGACGCGAGGATGAAGATCGCCTACCGCCGTGCCGTAAGGTATCTCCGTTCAAAGGGCCTGAACCCGCTTACGGACGAGGAGCTCAAGCTCCGCGGCGAATACGCCGCGAAGGCGCTCGCCCTCGCCGCGCGGCCGGGGCGTTCGTGACGCAGGAGGCAGGGCATGCGCTGCAGCACGACATTCCTTGGCCTGGTGCTTGCCCCGTTCGCCGCTCTCGCGGCGGCGATAACGGCGCAGCCGCTTGTTGACGCCGACGTTCTCGAGCCGAGCGTGCTGAACGAGGTCGACCATGCGCTTGGCCGCGCGCCGACCAACGAGGTGCCCGTGTCCGAAGCTTCCGTAGACTTCGCGGCGCTCTGGGCCACCAACGGCGCGAGCACCACCGAACGCGCCATCGCGCTCGTCTCGTCGCAGATGGGCGACGGACGCTGGCTCTTCGGCGGGAAGGACGTCACTCCCGTCGCCGCGAGGCTGCTCCGCCGGGCCGCAGGCTATCCCGAGCCGCCGCTGAGGCTGTCCATATTCTCAAGCCACGTCGAGGACGTCGCCAGGCAGGAAGGCGTGTCCTTCGCGGCGGCGGCTGCGAAGATGCGGGCCGCCGGCATAGGTGGGCTGACGGTGGCGCAGGGGCTCTCCGCCGACAGGATCGCCGCGGCGAGGGAGGCCGGCTTCACGGTCGCGTGCGTTGTCGGATGGCCAGAATTCGAGAAGGGATACGATGTGGCGAAATGCGAGGCGCTTGTGTCGCTTGCTGTCTCGAACGGGTGCTCGCAGGTGATGCTCGTTCCCGGGTTCTATCCATCCGCCGCCGACGACGCCGGTCTTTTCGAAGCGATTACACGCCGGACGGGGCGGTTCGCCGACATGGCCGCCTCGCGCGGTGTGGAGACCCTGGTCGAGGATTTCGACGACGAACGGTCGCCGACATTCGGAATCAGGCGGACGAAGGCGTTTCTCGAATCCGTGCCCGCGGTCGGTTTCGTCTACGACACCGGCAACTTCATCGGCCCCGGTGAGCGTGCCGAGAGCGGGCTTGGGCTCCTGCCTCGGACGCGGCATTTCCACCTGAAGGACCGTCCGTCCTATGGCGGCCGCGCCTCATGCGCCGTCGGATCGGGCGTTGTGCCCGTCGCGCGGATAGTCTCCGCCGCGCTCGATGCAGGTTACGGCGGGTGGTTCACCATAGAGCATTTCGGTGCGACCAACATGCTTGAGAGCGCCAGGTCCTCTGCTGCGTTCCTTCGCGCGCTTTAGCCGCCTTGCCGACGCGGCAAAAAGTTGACATGTCATCTTTCATATGCGCGCGAGCTGTGTGGTAAAATGCCGGCATGAACAAGTTTCTTCTGTATGTTTCCGTCGCCGCTTCGGTCGGCGGCTTTCTCTTCGGCTTCGACTCCGGGGTTATATCAGGTGCAGAGAAGGCGATCCAGGCCGAGTTCGGGCTTAGCGCGTTCTGGCACGGGCTCGTCGTGTCCGTGGCGCTTATCGGCACGCTCTTCGGCGTGTTTCTGGCCGGGAAGCCAAGCGGCAGGTTCGGACGCCGTCCGACTCTCTGGGCGATGGCGGTTCTCTTCCTCGTTTCGGCTCTCGGCTGCGCGTTCACTCCGACTGGCGCCGCGGGCCCGCATGCGCTCGGATGGTTCCGCTTCATCGGCGGGCTTGCCATTGGCGGCGTTTCCGTCGTGGTTCCCCTGTACATCGTCGAAATCGCGCCTGGCAGGTGGCGCGGGCTTCTCGTGGGCTTGAACCAGTTCAACATCGTCTTCGGCATCCTCGCGAGCTATGTCACAAACTACCTCGTCGCGCGCTACATGCCGGGCTTCGACCCGCGCGTCGTGTGGCGCGTGATGCTCGGCGTCGAGTGCATCCCGATCGTCGCGTTCATGGTTATGCTTGCGACGATTCCGGAGTCCCCGCGCTGGCTTGTGCGCGTGGGGCGCGTTGCGGACGCGACAAGGGTTCTCGCGCGCGTAGGGTGCGAGCGGGTCGCCGAAACCGTGGAAGAGATCAAGGCTTCGCTTCTCGCCGCGACGAACGGCGTCGACGTGCCGCTTTTCCAGCGCAGGTTCCTGAAGCCAATCCTTCTTGCGTTCTTCATCGCGTTCTTCAACCAGATAAGCGGAATCAACGCGATCAACTACTATGCGCCGCGGATTTTCCAGATGATATTCGGCGAGGGGTCGTCGCTCGCGGCCCTCGCCGGCACGATGGGCATGGGGCTCGTGAACCTCGTCTTCACCGCGATCGCGTTCGCCGTAATCGACAAGGTGGGGCGGCGCGTCCTCATAATGATCGGCGCTGCGGCGATGGTCGCCATGCACTCCCTCGTCGCCTGGCAGCTGTCGCTGCCGAATCCGACGGCCGCAATAGCGGTGTTCGGCATCTTCGGGTTCATAGCGGCGTTCGCCATGTCCTCCGGCGCGTGCCTCTGGGTCTACATATCCGAAGTGTTCCCTAATACCGTCCGCGCGAAGGGCCAGGCGCTCGGATGCTTCACGCACTGGTTCCTCTGCACCATCATCAGCTGGACGTTCCCGATGGCAGCCGAGAAAGCCGGATCGTGGACCTTTGCGTTCTTTGCCGCGATGATGGTCTGCCAGTTCTTCTGGGCCGTGTTCTTCATGCCCGAGACGAAGGGCGGCACGATCGAGGACATTGAGAAGAGATTGGGGATTAGTGGCTAAAAGATGACTTTGTTTTAGACAGGATTTACAGGATTGCCAGGATTTCTGTTATTCAAGAATAAAAACTTAACGGCAAAATCATGTAAATCTTGTTAATCCTGTCTGAAAAAAGTTTGGAAGGTTGTTATGGCAGTTGCGCAGTAAGTTTATATGTAAGGGGATGTTACGATGACCGAGAGAATTAAGAGTTTGCTGGACAGGACGTTTGACAAGGAGCAGGCGAAGTTTCGCCGCGACGTCGACTGGAAGCCGCTACTTGAGCGGTTCGTCGCCGAAGGCACGAGCGACATGGCGCGCGCGCGCATCGGACTCGAGGAGATGCTGAAGGCCGAGACGCCCGCGTTCATGGACGGGGAACGTCTCGCGTTCCTTCGGACGGTGAAGCAGATTCCCGACCTGCATACGGATGAGGAGATGGCCGCGCGCCGCGCTGCGGGAACGGCTTTTGGCGAGAAGGGTGTCGTCTTCAACTTGACGGCAGACTTCGCGCCGACGATCCGCGACGGACTCGACGCGCGGCTTCTGGAGATTGACGCGCGCCTCGCGCGGTGCCGCGCGGAGGGCGATGCCGAGGGAATTGAGTTCCTCGAAAACGCGACGCTGTCCGTGAAGGCCGTTCTTGACCTCGCGGAGCGGTACGATGCGGCGGGAGCGGCGCGGCCGTCATACCAAGCCGTTGCGCCGGCGCTGCGCAAGGGTGCGCACACTCTGCACGAGGCGCTGCAGACGCTGCGCATCCTCCACTATGCGATGTGGTGCGAGGGCGAGTACCACTGCGGACTCGGACGCATCGACCAGTATCTCTTTCCGTACTACGAGGCGGATGTCAAAGCAGGACGTCTGACAGAGGAGACGGCGCTTGAGGAGATGGAGGAGTTCTTCATCGCCTGCAACCGCGACAGCGACCTCTATATCGGCGTACAGCAGGGCGACAACGGCCAGTCCGTAATGCTCGGCGGCGTCACGCGCGATGGGAAGCCGGCGTTCAACGACCTTTCACGGCTTTGCCTTAAGGCCTGCGGCGAGCTCAAGCTCGTAGACCCAAAGATCAACTTGCGCGTCGACAAATCGACGCCGATCGAAATCTACGAACTTGGCACCGAACTTACGGCAAAGGGACTCGGTTTTCCGCAGTATGCGAACGACGACGTTGTGATTCCGGCATTGCAGAGGTGGGGATACGAACTCGAGGATGCGCGAGACTACTCGGTTGCCGCGTGCTGGGAGTTCCTTGTCCCTGGCTGCGGAATGGACATCAACAACATCGACGCAGTGAGTTTCGTCGGCGCGCTCGATGCGGCGCTTCGTGTTTTAACGCAGAGACGCAGAGGCGCAGAGCTTCTTTTTGACGACGTGAAGCGCGAGTTTTTCGCCGAGATTCAGCGCAGGGCGGATGCACTTGTGAAGAAATACGCGCATGTCGAGATCCTTCCTGGGCCTTTTGTGTCGGTCATCTCGACGGATTGCATAAAGAAGGCGAGGGACATCTCGAAAGGCGCGAAGTACAACAACTTCGGAATCCACGGAACTGGCATTGCCGTCGCCGTGGATTCGCTCGCGTCCGTTAGGGAGCTCGTCTTCGAGAAGAGGCTCGTCACGCTCGAAGAGCTCGTGAAGCTGCTCGACACCGATTTTGCCGGACGCCCCGACGTTCTCGCCGCGGCAAAGGCCGCGCCGAAGATGGGCAACGCCGATGCGAGGGCGGACGATCTCGCTAAGGAGCTCGTCGCGTTCTGGGGACACACCTTTGACGGGAAGAGGAACGACCGCGGCGGAATCTTCCGCCCCGGCACCGGAAGCGCCATGTACTACATCTGGCACGCGAGGGACGTGCCGGCTTCGGCGGACGGACGGCTTAAGGGCGAGCCGCTTTCCGCCAACTATGCGCCTTCCCTGGACGTGCCGGTGAAAGGCCCGGTGAGCGTGGTCAGGTCCTTCACCGAGCCAGACCTCGGACCGGTGTGCAACGGCGGGCCGCTCACTATAGAGATACACGACTCCGCGTTTGCAATGCCGGATGGCGTGGGGAAGGTCGCCAACCTCGTGAAGTTCTTCATCGAGCGAGGCGGGCACCAGATGCAGATCAACACGATAAACCGCGACACGCTTCTCGACGCACAGGCGCATCCGGAGCGCCATCGCCATCTCATCGTCCGCGTCTGGGGCTGGAGCGGATACTTCATCGAACTCGACAAATGCTTCCAGGACCAGATCATCAAAAGAGTGGAGTTGTGATGGTCGGGATTTTAACGCAGAGACGCAGAGGCGCAGAGTGTTTTGGAAGGGTGGATGCGGATGTTAGGCCGGATATTTGAGATACGGGAATTCACCCTGCAGGACGGGCCGGGGCCGCGCACCACGGTCTTTCTCCAGGGATGTCCGCTCCGCTGCACTTGGTGCCACAATCCTGAAGGGCAGGAGTTCGGCGCCGGACGCGAGATGACGGACGAGGAGGTCGCTGCAGAGGTGCTGAAAAACGCCGACTTCCTCGTGATGTCAAAAGGCGGTGTTACGCTTTCAGGCGGCGAACCCCTCGCGCAGGCCGGTTTTGCCGCGGCGATAATCGACCGCATACGCGCAAAGGAACCGCGACTTACGCATGCCATCGAGACAAGCGGCTTTGCGTCGGCGGAAGATTACCGCACGGTCGTCTCGCGTCTTGATTTCGTCTACCAGGACGTCAAGTTCCCCGACCTTGACGGCTACCGCCGCTGGACCGGCGTGGACGCGACGCCGATATTCGAGAACATAAAATGGCTCAAGAAATCCGGAGTGCCTTTTGCCGCGCGCGTTCCATGCATTCCCGGCGTCAACGATTCGCGCGAGACGAAGTCGGCCATCGTGCAGCTTGTTGACGGCGCGTCGAATCTACGCGGGATTGAGTTTCTTCCCTACAACCGTCTCGCGGGCGCGAAATACGCGAAGCTCGGGAGGACCTACCCCGGTTCGTCAAGTAGAACGTGCACCCGATAGTTGATGTGCGTTTTTCTGGTTCGTCAATTGCTGGACACTCTTGAGCTTGCGTTGGCGGGTGCTGAGAGGGCGAGGGTGGAGGTCGACGGCTCCGTCCATGAGGCCCGGAGAAGCGGACGTCCCCGAAGGGGCGGCGCGAAGCGCCGAGTCCGCGAGCCGGGCCTCATGGAACAACCTCTGGGATTGCCGCTGCTGCTCTCTCCAGCTCTCCTGCCGTCTGAGGATGCGCTTCAGCCTGCGTACGACCTGCTGGTAGAGCTGGATTCCGTTCATGCTCTCGTACCGTCTTTTGAGCGCCTCTGCTTCTGACTCGCTGAGTATTCCCGACTCAAGGACTCGCTGATATGGCGTCCGCGGGCCGCCTTCCTGGTATTTGCGGGCATAGCCCTTGCCGTCGGGCTTCTTGATCTTCGCGACGATCATCTTTGTCGGGCGGAAGAAGTTGCAATAGTCCGACCATTCGGATTCGAGGCGCCTCAGGTCGTCTTCGAGGTCGAGGCAGTCGAGGCGAAGCTCCCCGAAGAGTTCCCTGACCACGGATCCGTTCTTCTGCTCGACGTGGGCGTTGTCGTTCTTTCTGTAGAAGCGCGATCTGGACACGGCGATGTTCTGGCGCTTGCCCTGCATCTCGGCCATGGCGTAGTTGATGAACTCCGGTCCGTTGTCCTCGTGCTCGGAGGTGACCGGGAACGGGAATCTCCTTTCAAGCCGCTTGAGCGCCTCCACGGTGTTGTACATGCCCCTGTTCCACGTCGGCGTGATTTCCGTCCATTGCGTCGGCCTGTCGGTCTGCGTGAGGGTCCAGAAGAAGTTCCCCCTCATGTCCCCGCCGCAATGCGCGACCGTGTCGATCTGCGTGTCGCCCGGCTTGACGTTGCAGGCCATGACTTCCTCCCCGGATCTGCATTCGATGGCGTCGAGGATCGGCCTGTTAAGGCCGGAGCGCCTGTTGGACTTTACGGCGAAGGGCTTCACCCTCGGCAGGCCCTTGAACGCGCGGTCTAGGGTGGATGCGCTCATCGAGAGGATGGCGGCCTTGTCCTCCTTCGGCTTTATGAGCGCGACGCATGCCTCGTACTCCCGCACGATCCTCGGCAGCTCTGCCACGAAGTACGTCGTGCAGGGGCATCCGACGGTCTCCCAGATTCGGCGGACATTCTCAAGAACGCTTGCCCCGTACGTCCTGCCGCGTCCCTTTCGCTCCCGGTAGCGGATGTTCCCGGTCAGGAGCTTGATGACGTACTTTCGCGTGTAGCCAAGAGTCTCGCACACCTCGTCGATGATGCGGGACCGCTTCGCCTTCCCGGACTTTGCGTAAGCGCGGCGTTTTTCACCGATGTATTCGAACCTTGACTTCCTAGACATGTTGCACATGCCCCTAGTTTACTATGGTGCACAGTATTTGACGAATGGGCCCATCTCGAAAGAACCTACTTTCTTGACCGGGTGCACACTATTCTAACGAATCGCGCTACTCGCCTGGTTTCGATGAAAGCCGCGATCCGGACGTTTCGAGTGTGGTATAATGTACATGGGCCTGGAGGCAGAGATGGCGGAAGACAAGGCAAAATACAGAAAGATCTTCGAATACCTCAGGAAGGAAATACGGGATGGGCGCTACCCGCGCGGCGTTCCGCTTCCGTCCGAGGAGTCGCTTGTCCGCAAGTACAATGTTTCGCGCATAACGGCAGTGCGCGCGATGGACGAACTGGTGAAGTGCGGGCTAGTCTACCGCAAGCGCGGAGCGGGCACTTTCGCGACGAAGACGGCGGCCCTGGAGTCTGGGCGGATCGGGCTCATCATGCCGAGTCTTTCGTTCGGGGAGGTGTTCCCGTGCATCTGCCAGGGGCTGATGCGGTGTGCGCAGAAGGACGGATACACTCTTCTCCTCGGCGACATCTCCGCCGCAACGCCCGCAAAACGCGCGGTCGAGGCGGCGAAAGTCGCACGCGCCTTCGTCAAGCAGCGCGTCGCCGGTGTGGTGCTGCAGCCACTCGCGTTCCTGAAGTCCCCCGACAGGGTGACGCGCGAGATACTCGCCCTGTTCGACGGCGCGGAGATTCCAGTCGTTCTCATCGACAGGAACGTAAGTCTCGGACAGGATCCGATCCGGCACGACTTCGTCGGCATAGACAACTTTGCCGCGGGGCGCGCCCTTGGAGAGCATGTCGTCGCGCAGGGAGCGAAAAGGGTTCGGTTCCTGATGCGTCCCGAGTGCGCCACGGTAATCCGCGACAGACTCGCGGGAGCCGCTGTCGCCGTCGGGAATCGCGGCGGGGCGGAGTTCGAAATCGTTGCGGAGCCCGACGACGTTGCGGTGCTTGCGTCGGTTTTCCGGAAGAAGAGCCGACCAGACGCCGTCATCTGCGAGTCCGACTACGTCGCCGCGGTCTTGCGCAACACGCTCGACAAGCTGGGGCTTTCCGTGCCGAAGGACGTGATGCTCGCCGGCTTCGACGACGTGCGCTGCTCCGTCACGATGTTCCCCCCGCTGACGACGGTGCACCAGCCGTGCGAGGACATCGCGCTCGTCGCCTACCGTGCGCTTCGCGAGCGCATGCGCGATCCGTCGCTCCCGCCGCGCCGCATCCTCGTTCCCGCTCCGCTCGTCGTGCGCGAGTCGACACACCGAACCCGATAGGGATTCCCCGCAGGCTATCTCACCAGACAGGTATCTCCAGTTCGTCAAAGCGGTCAAAATATCTGCATCGACTACGTAGAGCCGCATGGCGGCAGGGCGACGGTCGCGATGGCTATGGCGAGGCTTTTCATTGGCTATGCGGAAAATGCACGACTCTGCTTCATGAAATCAGGCAGATTCTCATGAATTATGCCGTTGCGCCTTTGTATGATGTCGTTGCGGGTCAAGACGAACTTCGGATAGTTGTCGCGAATCTTCTCCAGAGAATTATATTCCCTGTCCTCGGTTGCCTTGTCGGCCGTTATTGTCATCGCGACTTGGGCGTAGGCATAGTCCGCGTCTCCACGCCGGAAGATGAAATCACATTCGAGCGCGCCTATTCGTCCGATGCTCACCGAATAGCCATGTGCGCGTGCGTATATATAGACAATGTTTTCAAGCGTCGGGCCAAAGTTGATTCTGTTGTCGGTGTTTGTCGCGAAGTAGAACCCAAGGTCTGAAAGATAGAATTTCTGCTCACCGCCGATCGAGCGTCGTGACTTGAGATCAAAGCGGTTGCATTCGCAGAGTATCTTGGCATCTTTGAGGATTGTTATGTATCGGTTGAGTGTTTCGCGCTTGATGTGGATGCCGGATTTATCCATGTCTTCCAGAAGATTGGTCAGGCTGGTTGTAGCGCCGAAATTGTTGATGAGATAGGTTTGGACGCTTTGGAATGCAGCAACATTGCGGATTTTTATTCTCTTCTTAATGTCCTTCTGGAAGATTTCGGCAATGACACTTGAGATGTAGGTTTTTCGGTCTTCCGGATTGTCGTATTGCAATGCCTTTGGGAAGCCACCTTGTCGTAGAAACTCGTCGAATTCAGCGACAACATCATGGGAAATTGTTTTACCGAGAAACTCTTTCATGCCAAGATATTCGTCGAAGGTGAGGGGAAACATCTCGAACTCGATATAACGCCCTGTCAGTTTCGTGACGAGCTCTCCGCTGAGCAGATAGGAGTTGGAGCCGGTGATGAATATAGAGTGCCGTCCCTCTTCCCGAAAGGCATTGACAACTTCTTCAAAGTCGGTTACATTCTGCACCTCATCGATGAAGAGATAGGTTAAGCCCTCTTTTGGGGTGCGTTCGTCTATCAGTTTCTCCAGTTGGTCGACGGTCTTGATTTTTCGGTATTTCCTCAAGTCCAAGTCGAGATATACGATATGATTGTCGTCAATCCCATTTTCGTGCAACTCTTGCGCGATGGATTCCATTAGACAGGACTTGCCACACCGCCTGACGCCAGTTATGGCTTTAATCAAATCGCTGTCGTGGTAAAAACCGCGAATGGGTCTAAGGTAGTTCTCTCGCTTGTAAACGCTCATGATGGTTGTATTGTACCATATATTTTGCCGGATGGTCAAGTTAAGGGGGCTGAAAATGCGTATTCGTAAGATTTTAACCTGTTAACGGTCGCGATTCTTCATTGAATCAGTGAAATCCCCTCTTTAGGGGGGGGGCTTTGTCTTGATTTGCCAACTGCATCTCCGTGCTCAACCCGAAGATCACGAAAGGGCAGACGAAGAGCTACATCCTTACGGTCACGCCTGCTACCACGGTGCACATCACCGACCGCATGGGCAAGGTGTCGTTGGAGCTGTGAAATTGCTCGGGGCCATATCTTCAGCAGATGCTTTTTGAGCGCGATCGCGACGGCTTCGAACGCGGCAAACTGACGATTCTAGATTGACACGTTGGCCGTATCTCCCCAGTTTGTCAAATAGAAAAGACACTCTGTAAGTAACTTGGCGGTTTTTGGTTTGCCAAATACTGGACACTCACTCTTCGTTCCTCTGCGCGACTCAGGCGTTGGTTGTTGATGATGCGGCGTGTCCCTTCGCGGTGAAGTCCAGCCGTCCCCGAAGGGGTGGCGCGAAGCGCCAAGGCTGGACGAGCCGCGAAGGGAGAGAGGTCTTCGCCGGCATGTTTGGCCTTGTCGTATGCCGCCTGTATGCGCCGTATCTTGCGCAGCCGCTTGATCACGCGCCTGTAGAGCTCCATCCCGCTGAGGCGGGATCTTTGCGTCTTCAGCGCGGCTTCCTGCTTGGGCGTGAGCACGTGTTCTTCGAGTACCCTCTGGTACGGGGTCCTTGGCGTGTCGTATGTGCACTTGTAGCCCTTGCCGTCCGGGCGCTTCTCCTTCGACACGAGCATCTTGCACGGGCAGAAGAAGTTGCGGAAGTCCGACCAGTCGTCGCAGAGCTTGACGAGCTCGTCCTGCAGCGACGGGCAGTCGAGCCTGACCTCCCCGAAGAGCTGCCGCCCCGACGACCTGTTCTTCTCCTCGACGTGGGCGTTGTCGTTGCTGTGCCGTGGCCTGGACCGCCACAGGAACGGCTTCGTCGCCTTGCTTCCCAGATAGGCCGCGACATGGTTGTTCAGCGTCTCGCCTCCGTTGTCGGAATGCATGGCTAGTATGCCGAACGGGAACTTGCCTTCGATGTGCCTCAGCGCCTCCAACGTCGCATGCTGGCCCCTGTTCCACGTCGGGCAGAGGACCGTCCACTGCGTCTTTCGGTCCGTGCCGTCGAGGATCCAGAAGAAGTTGTCCGAGGGGTCGCCGCCTCCGAGGGCGAAGGTGTCGATCTGCGCGTCGCCCGGCGGGACGTTGCAGGCCATGACGACTTCCCCTGACGCGCATGGCGTGTCGGCCTTGACCTCGTTGCGCGCACCGCGCCCGGACCGCTTGTTGCCCCTCGCCCATCCGGGCTTCACCCTGGCCTCCCCGGCCAGAAGGCGCGACATCGTGCGGTCGCTCATGGCGAGCAGTTGCGCCCTGATGTCTGGCTTGATGTGCGCAACCTGCGTCGCGTATTCTTCCGCCCATCGTTCCACTTCTGCCTTGAAGTATGGAAGGCAGGGGCATCCGGCCTCCCGCCAGACCTTCTTCAGCACATCGGCGACATCCTCGCCATATGTCTTCCCTCTGCCCTTGCGCTCGTGGAACTTCCGGTTCCCGGTCAACAGGCGGTTCGCGTATTTTCGCTCATAGCCAGTCGTCTCGCACACCTCGTCGAGGATGCGCATTCGCTTGGCCCGGTCCGCTTGGGCATACGCCCTGCGTCTCGTGCCGATGTATTCGTTCGTTGCCTTTCGCGACATGTTTCCCATGCCTCCATTTTACGCATAGTGTCCAGTATTTGGCAAACGGGGTCGTCCGAAGCCTTGCCCGCCTTTGTTGAGAGTGTCCGTTATTATGGCAAACTGCG
>CACYNF010000019.1 GCA_902775595.1 uncultured bacterium
GAAGAAGCCATTCTACATCTCCGAGTACGCGCACAACATGTGCAACGCAATGGGCAACCTCAAGGACTACCAGGACGCGATCGAGTCGTCGGACGTGATCCTCGGCGCGGCGATCTGGGACTGGGTCGATCAAGGGCTCTACAAGCGGGCCATGGTAGGGACGCGCGTCCCGCGCGTCCGCGGTCACGCGGGACGCGTGACCCTACCAGCCGAACCTAAAGAGCCATTTGTCATCGCATACGGCGGCGACTTCGGCGACAAGCCGAACGACGGCCAGTTCGTGATGAATGGAACTGTTCTCTCCGACCGTACGCCAGAGCCGGGATACTACGAGGTTAAGCACGTGTTCCAGCCGTTCGACTTCAAGTTCTCCGAAGACGGCAAGAATGTGACCGTCAAGAACCTGAATTACTTCAAGCAGGCGGCTGGATATACG
The DNA here is from genome assembly GCA_902775595.1 of uncultured bacterium. GTDB lineage: Bacteria > Verrucomicrobiota > Kiritimatiellia > RFP12 > UBA1067 > UBA1067. The sequence goes on from CACYNF010000019.1 coordinate 437, forward strand.
CTCAACATCACGGTGCTGGGAGCGGAGAGGCCGACACGCTCTTCGCATCCGCTCGACATCGCACCGCGCGGAAGCGCCTCGTTCGCCATCGACGGCATCAAGGACGGATCGGTCTGCGTGCGCTGCGAAATCACGCTGGACGATGATGACGGCATTCTCAAGAAGGGGCACGTGATCGCAAACGGGCAGTTTGATTTCAAGGGAATCTACGAAGCGGCAAATCGAGTTGAGGTGAAGGCGGAAGGAAAGGTGGAGGAAACGTCCGACGAAAAGTCCATCGGCTTCAGGGCGGGCGGCGTCGAGGTTCGTTTCGACCGTGCGTCTGGCGCGCTTGTCTCGTATGCGATGGGCGGCAAGGAGTTCCTTCTCGCGCCGATGACGGTCGACGCGTTCCGCACGCCCAGTTCCAACGAAGTCGGACTTGGCGACAGGTGGGCGCAGGCGGGATTGCGTGAACTCGTCCAGAAGGCGACGTCGATTTTGGAAGTGACGACGAATCCCGACGGCTCGAAGTCGTTTGTCGTGGTTGCCGACGTTCGCGGAAAGCAGAAGGAGCGCCTCGTCGGCTTTGGCGGCAACAACGGCAAGCAGTGCGAGATTGTTCCTGTGGGGGCAGTCGCGCAGCACGATCCGCACTTCGTCGTCGCGCAGAAGTGGACGGTGTTCGGCGACGGCAACGTGGCGTGCCAGTCCGAGATCCGCTCGCGCGGACGCGTGATGGAGCTTGCCCGCGTCGGCTACCGCTTCACGCTCGACAAGGGGCTTGGCAAAGTCAGCTGGTTTGGTGCGGGTCCGTTTGAGAACTATCCGGACCGCAGGAGCGGCGCGTTCACGGGATGGTGGAGCACTGGTGTCGACGGGATGGTGGAGCGCTACGCGAAACCGCAGGACATGGGCATGAGATGCGACACTGCATGGGCGTCGCTTATGGGAAGCTCCGGCATGTTCATGCTGATGTCGCTTGGCGAGCCGTTTGCGTTTTCGGCGATTCCGTATTCGCCGACGGAGCTGGTGAAGACGATGCATCCGCAGGAGCTGTCGGAGACAGGGAAAGTTGAATTCGGCGTCTACGCCGCGGTGCGCGGGCTTGGCGGCGCGTCGTGCGGCCCGGGTCCGATGGGACGTGACATCATTCGCAACAACAAGACATTCACGCTTGATTTCCTGATCGGCGTGCCGGGCGACAAGAACCGCCTGCCGTACATGCCGCATGCCGAGCTGCCGCCGGACGTGCGCACTGGCGAGGACATCGTGCCGACGGTCGTCGCGTGCACGTCGGCAGAGCCGGGCGAGGGTGACGCTGATCACCTCGTTGACGGCGACCTTTCGACGATCTGGCACTCGCAGTACGGCGTGACCCTGACGAAGTACCCGCATGCGGTGACTGTCGACCTGGGACGCACCGTGAACGCGAAGGGCGTCTCGATCTGGCAGCGCCAGAACGGGCCTAACGGAAACGTGAAGGACTTCAAGTTCGAGGTTTCGGCGGACGGCAAGCAATGGCGCGAAGTGATTGCGTCGCAGCTTAAGCCGGGCGCGGCCGAGCAGAAGTTCGCGTTCGCCGCGCCGTCGCCTGTGCGCTTCTGGCGCTTCACAGGGCTCAATGAGCATGGCGGCCGCGAATTCGCCTCCCTCGCGGAAATCAGGGTTGAATGATTATGCTGCGGGGACAGACCCCGCGATACCCATGTTTTTCGGGGATTTTGAGCCGCCCTGCATCAGGAGAACGATTCCCTCTTTGGACGGTTTGTGGTATAATAGACGAATTAAGTCAAAAAAACGAGGTGAACCATGTTGGATTATACTGTTCTCGGGTCGTTCGTCGGCTATCTTCTGATTGTGCTTTGGATCGGCTTCTTCTTCTCGAAGCGCCAGTCCAATCTGGGCGACTACTATCTCGGCGGGCGGAAGATGAACAAGTGGGTGGTCGCGCTTTCCGCGCAGGCCTCTGACATGTCGGGGTGGCTTCTGATGGGGCTGCCGGGCGCTATCTACGTCGGCGGGTTCTCAGAGGCCTGGATCGGCTTCGGGCTTCTCATCGGCACCTACCTCAACTGGAAGATCGTCGCCCAGCGTCTGCGCCGCTATTCGCAGGTCTGCGGTGACTCGATCACCATTCCAGACTTCATATGCAACCGCTTCCACGACCGCACCGGCGTCTCCCGCATAATCGCCGCCGTTATAGTGCTCGTCTTCTTCACGTTCTACACCGCCTCTGGTTTCGTGTCCTGCGCGAAGCTCTTCACCTCCACCTTCGGCATCCCCGAGACCGTGAGCCTCTGCGGGATTCAGATGACCGGCTACACGCTATGTCTCCTGATCGGCGCAGTGGTTGTCGTGAGCTACACTCTCATGGGCGGGTACATGGCAGTGTGCTGGACTGACTTCGTCCAGGGAACGCTCATGTTCATCGCCATAGTGCTGGTGCCGGCCATCGTGATCTGCAATGCCGGCGGTTTTGCCGCGACGGTCGACTCGCTCAACGAGATAAACCCGTACCTGCAGTCTCTCTTCACGAACGCCACCTCCGGCAAGGCGACGGGCTTCATCGGGCTTGCCTCCTGCATGGCCTGGGGGCTCGGCTACTTCGGAATGCCGCACATTCTCGTCAGGTTCATGTCCATCGACAACCCGGCCGAGGTGAAGGGGTCGAGGCGCATCGCGATGTCGTGGGTCACCATCTCGCTCGCCGCGGCCGCCGTGATCGGACTCGTGTTCCATATCTACCTCCGACAGCGCGGCCTTACGCTTGACGTCGTCGGCGGCGATCCCGAGAAGTGCTTCATGGTGATGATCAACGGAATCTTCTCCGGCGGGTTCCTGACGCGCGTGGTCGCCGGCATACTTCTTTCGGCGATCATGGCGGCCATCATGTCCACGGCCGATTCGCAGCTGCTCGTCTCGGCCTCAAGCTTCTCAAACGACTTCTACAAGGTCGTTCTCCGCAAGAAGGCGTCTGACCGCGAGCTGATTGCGGTCTCGCGCGTCGCGGTAGGCGCGGTTGCGCTCGTCGCCATCTGCATGGCGATGAACACGCAGTCGGAGTTCTTCAAGGTCGTGATGAAGATGGTCTCGTTCGCCTGGGCCGGCTTCGGCGCGGCGTTCGGGCCGCTCATCCTGCTGGCGCTGTTCTGGCGGCGCGTGAATCTCGCCGGCGCGATCTCGGGCATGGTGGTCGGCGCGACGGTCTGCTTCGTGTGGAAGTTCGTCCTGTCCGGATATGCCGACGCCTATCCGATCTTCGGCCTCTACGAGCTTGCCCCCGGATTCATCCTCTCGTTTGCGGCGACGGTGATCGTCTCGCTCGTCACCGCCCGCCCGTCGTCCGAGATGCTCGCGGAGTTCGACCGTGCGCTCGAGATGACGCCCAAGGGCAGCGGACTCTAAGACCCCGTATTTGGTATAATAAAGCCATGAGAAATCAGATCATTGCAGCCTTCGCCGCGCTTTCGTGCGCGGTCGCGGCGGCGGAATCCGTGAAGCCATCCGGTCCGTGCGCGTTCGTCGATCCGTTCATCGGCACCGCCGGCACGGGCCATACGACTCCTGCGGCGTGTGTTCCGTTCGGTCTCGTCCAGGCCGGTCCCGACACGGGAAACGGCGACTGGGAGCACTGCTCCGGCTACAGCTACGGAGACAAGGCCATCCACGGCTTCTCGCAGACCCACCTCAACGGCACCGGCTGCCCCGATCTCGGCGACGTGAGGATCCTTCCCTTCGTGTCGGAGTCCGCCCCGGAGTCGGTGCCCTACGACAAGGCGAGCGAGAGCGCGAAGCCCGGCTTCTACGCCGTCACGCTCGCGGGCGGAGTGAAGGTCGAGATTTCCGCGACCGCGCGCTGCGCCATCTACAGGCTATCGTATCCGAAGGGCGCGCGCTGCCGCCTCCTCGTCGACCCGCGCTGGTGCATAACGAGGGGAAGGACGCCTGGCTCGTGCATCCAGTTCTGCGACGTCGCTCCGGACGGGAAGACTGGCGTGTCGGGAAAGGTCGTCGTCAACAACTGGGTCAAGCGCACCTACGCCTTCAAGATGGAGTTCTGCCGTCCGTTTTCCTCGGAACGGGATCTCGTATTCGACTTCGGCGCGTCGCAGGGCGAGCCGCTCGTCGTGAAGGTCGCGCTCTCCGCCCTCGGCGGAGTCTCGGACGCGGAGCGCAATCTCGCGGCGGAGATCCCGGACTGGGACTTCGGCCGCGTCGCATCTGCCGCGGACGGGAAGTGGTCGGAGCTCCTCTCTCGCGTGGCCGTCGAGGGAAGCGACGACCAGAAGCGCAACTTCTACACGTCCCTCTACCACCTTTTCGTGCAGCCGAACGACATTTCCGACTCCGGCCGTCAGCCGTACTACTCCACGCTCTCCACGTGGGACACCTTCCGCGCCGCGCATCCCCTCTACACGATCCTCGTTCCAGAGGTCGTTCCTGATTTCGTCCGCTCGATGCAGCGCCAGGGCGAGTTCACGGGGTATCTGCCGATATGGACGCTCTGGGGCCGCGACAACCAGTGCATGATCGGCACGCACTCCGTCCCGGTTCTCGTCGATGCGTACCTGAAGGGGTTCGAGGGCGACTGGGAGAGCGTCTACGCGCAGATCAAGGAGACGCTGACGAAGAGCCACGAGGGGCGCATCAAGGAGCGGTGGGACCTTCTCGACAGGCACGGGTACTATCCGTACGACGTGGTCAGGAGCGAGTCCGTCTCCCGCACGCTCGAGTGCGCCTACGACGACTGGTGCGCTGCGCAGATGGCCGCGAAGCTCGGCCGCGAGGAGGACGCGAAATTCTTCCTCCGCCGCTCGGGGAACTGGAGGAACGTGCTTGATCCGTCGCTCGGGCTCATGCGCAGCAGGGATTCGAAGGGAAAATGGCGCGATCCGTTCGATCCTTCGGCCGTAGGGTATGGCGAGGGCTACGACTTCACCGAGGGGAACTCGTACCAGTACACCTGGCACGTCATGCAGGACCCCGACGGGCTCGTTTCGGCGCTGGGCGGGCGCGATGCGTTCGTCGACAAGCTCGACGCGCTCTTCGAGCGGCCCGAGGAGATGAAGGGCGACGTGCTGGACGTGACCGGGCTCATCGGGCAGTACGTCCACGGAAACGAGCCGAGCCACCACGTCATCTACTTCTACACGCTTGTCGGCGAGCGCGACAAGGCGGCGCGCCGCATCCGCGACGTGTTCGACAGGTTCTATCTCCCGAAGCCGGACGGGCTGTGCGGCAACGACGACTGCGGGCAGATGAGCGCGTGGTACGTCTTCTCCGCGCTCGGCTTCTATCCGTTCAATCCGTGCGGAGGCACGTACGTCCTCGGTGCGCCGCAGGTTCCGAAGGCAACAATCAAGTTGGTAGGGGCGTCTCTCCGAGATGCCCGCGGTCGCGTCGGAGACGCGACCCTACCAGATGATTGCAAAACCTTGACAATCATTGCCAGGAACCTCTCCGCCGAGAACAAGTACGTGAAGTCCGTCACCTTCAACGGCAAGCCCCTCGACAAGACTATCGAGCACGCCGACCTCATGGCCGGCGGCGAGCTCGTCTTCGAGATGGCGGGGAAGTGAGAAAAGTGGTATAATTTCTCTGCAATGAAGAACGATTGCGGGAATGTCGTGAAAGGCGCAGGGCGCGAAACGCTGAAACGCCGCGTGCGCGTCGAGATCGATCTCGGCGCATTGGTCAGGAACTACAGGAAGATCGTCGCGCACGTGAAGCCGATGCGCGTCCTCGCCGTCCTCAAGGCGAACGCCTACGGGCTCGGTGTCGGGGCGTATGCCAAGGCGCTTGCGGCGGCCGGCTGCAGCGAATTCGGCGTGGCGGAGCCGTTCGAGGCGCTTGAGCTCCTCGCTGTCCTGAAGCGCGGCGGATTTGCCGCGGACGTGCAGATTCTCTCGTCGATACTTCCCGACGAGATCGCGCCCATGGTGAAGGCGGGCGTGATTCTGCCGATAACCGATCTCGCGACGGCGAAGCTCATAAGCGACGCCGCGCGCAGGGCGAAGAAGACGGCGCGAGTCCACTTCAAGCTCGACACCGGCATGGGCCGCCTCGGCATACTCGCCAGGGACGCTCTTGAGACGATACGCGCCGTGAGGAAGCTTCCGAACCTCGACTGCGAGGGGATCTTCTCGCACTGCCCGATGGCCTACGAGCCGAAGGACCCGTTCACGAAACGGCAGGTCAGGCTCTTCAAGTCGATCGTCGCCGCGTGCGCGAAGGAGGGGATTTCGTTCCGCAAGGTCCACATGGCCGCATCCGACGCAATCAACAACTTCCCCGAGACGGCGAAACCGCCGTTCACGATGGTGAGGACCGGCATCAACCTCCACGGCAGCTTCGACCCCAACGGCCGCAAGGCGCTGAAGGTCGAGCCGGTCCTCTCGCTCAGGACGCGTGTCGCGCAGGTGCGCGAGCTCCCGGCGGGCACGACGCTCGGCTACGGGCGCACGTGGTGCCTCGCGCAGCCGACGAAGGTCGCGACGATCTCGGCGGGCTACGCCGACGGCCTCCCGCTCGCGCTCACGAACCGCGGGTTCGTCTTCATCGGAGGCCGGCGCTGCAAGATAATAGGCCGCATTTCGATGGACTATACGACCGTCGACGTAACCGGCGTCCCGGGGGTGAAGCCCGGCGACGAGGTGGTCTGCTTCGGCTCCTGCGGGCGCGACTCGATAACGCCGGACGACTGGGCGGTGCTGAAGGGAACGCACGCTTATGATATAATCTGTTCCCTCGGCTCGCGCGTCCAGCGCGTCGTGAAGTGATTTAACGTCAAAAAGAGGAGAGAAAATGAACTACGCAGAGGCCAAGAAGATGCTCGACAAGTGCGGACAGGGACATGTCCTCGCCTGGTGGAAGAAGCTTTCGAAGACGGGGCAGAAGGCGCTCCTCGAGCAGATCGCGAAGATCGAGCCGAAGAGCCTCGCCTACTGCCAGAAGGCGCTCAAGGCAGGCATCGCGGCTGTCGACAACTCGAAGGGCAGGGCCCCGAAGGTCGCCGTCCTCAAGGGCAAGAAGCTCGCCGAGGCCGTCGCGATCGGAGAGAAGGAGCTAAAGGCAGGCCGCGTCGCCGCGCTGCTCGTGGCGGGCGGGCAGGGCTCGCGCCTCGGCTACGACGGGCCGAAGGGTTGCTACTCGATCGGGCCGATCACGGGCGCTCCGCTCTTCTACTTCCATGCCCGCAAGATCCTCGCGCGCACCGTCCGCTATGGCCGCACGATTCCGTTCTACGTGATGACGAGCGAGGCGAACAACGAGGCGACGATCCGCTGCTTCGAGGAGAACGATTACTTCGGGCTCAACCCGAAGGACGTGTTCTTCTTCACCCAGGGGATGTGGCCCGGAATGACGAAGGACGGGAAGATCATCATGGACGCCCCGGGACATGTCTTCATGAGCCCCGACGGCCACGGCGGCCTTCTCGCGGCGCTGAAGCGCTCGGGAGCGCTCGCCGACATGAAGAGCCGCGGGATAAAGTCCGTCTTCTTCTTCCAGGTGGACAACCCGCTCGTCGAGATCGCGGATCCCGCGTTCATCGGCTACCATGTCGCGAACAAGTCGGAGTATTCGCTCAAGCTCTGTGCCAAGCGCGACCCCTACGAGAAGGTCGGCATGCCGATGCAGTTCGGCAAGTCCTTCCGCATGGTCGAGTACACCGAGATGACGAAGGAGCAGTGCGAGCGCAGGGCGAAGGACGGCAAGCTCTACTTCCTCTACGGCTCGCCGGCGATCCACGTCTTCGACCGCGCGTTCCTCGAGCGCGAGGCCGGGAAGCCCATGCCGCTCCATCTCGCGTTCAAGAAGATACCGTACGTGGACGAGAAGGGCAAGGTCGTCAAGCCGGCGGAGCCGAACGGCTACAAGTTCGAGAAGTTCATCTTCGACGTTCTCCCGAACGCGCGCCGCGCGGCGTTCCTCGCCTTCGACCAGAAGGACGAGTTTTCGCCAGTCAAGAACGCCGAGGGGTCCGATTCGCCCGCGACCTGCAAGGCCGACATGCAGGCGAAGTGGCGGCGCTGGCTCGCGGCGGCGGGCGTGAAGGTTGTGGACGGTCTTCCAGTCGAGATCGACCCGGCCTACGCGCTTGACGCCGACGACCTTGTCGCGAACGGCATCGCGCTCGGCGCGGAGTGACGCGCGGCGGAAAGGGAACATGAACTTCGAGAACAATCTGAAGAAGCTCGAGGAGCTCGTGGCGCGGATGGAGTCCGGCGACATGAAGCTCGACGACATGATCAAGGCGTTCGAGGAAGGACGCAAGCTCGTCGACACGTGCCAAAAGGACCTGGAGTCGATCCGCCAGCGCATCGAGAAGGTGACGAAGGGCGGCGCAGTAGAGGAAATGCAGGCATGAAACAGATCTACGTCCAGGCGCAGCCAGACCACATCGAGTCGCTTTCCAAGTCGGCTCCCATTGCGGCCATCGAGGAACTCGTGTGGAACGCCCTCGACGCGGACGCGCGCGAGGTCAAGGTCGACCTTCTGACGAACCCCCTCGGGGCGGTAGAGTCCGTGCGCGTGTCGGATGACGGCACGGGGATCGACGCGACGAAGGCCGACGCGACGTTCGGCTCGCTCGGCGGCAGCTGGAAGCGCTCCGCCACGCAGACCGAGTCGGCGGGGCGGCGGCTCCACGGGCGGCACGGCCGCGGGCGCTTCAAGGCGTTCGCGCTCGGAACGCACGTCGAATGGCGCACCACGACGCGCGGCGAGAAGGGCGCGCTCGTCTCCTACGTCCTTTCCGGCGACCTTTCCACGCCCGGCGTCTTCGATCTCGACGAGGTCGCGAAAGCCGGCCCCGCCACGGGGACCGAGGTGTTCGTCACGAACGTGAAGGCGACGTGCGACTCCCTCCTGAGCGCGGCGGAGACGGTGCAGACTCTCGCGGCGAAGTTCGCGCTGTACCTCAAGAGCTACCCCGACGTCAGGATCTACTTCAACGGACTTCCCGTAACGCCCGTGATCGTCCAGAAGCGCACTACCGACTACAAGCTCACCCTCGAGAACGGAGCCGAGGCGAAGCTCGAGGTCATCGAGTGGAAGCGCAAGTTCGTCGGCGCGGGGCGTCTTGTCTTCGCCGGGCCGGACGGCTTCCAGCTGCACGAGCAGTCCGCGCTCGTGCGCTCGGGCGGGATTCCCTTCACGGCCTATCTCGTCTCGCCCCGCTTCCCCGCCCTGAACGCTGAGAACGCGCTTGTCATGGACGAGCTCAACCCCGAGGTCAGGATGTACATCGACGGGGCGAAGAAGATACTGAAGGCCCACTTCCTCGCGCTCGGCGACGAGAAGAGCGAGTTTGAGCGCGAGTGGGAGGAGCGCATCGCGGCGCTCTCGAAGGAGGAGCGCAAGACGCTCTACATGATGCTCAGGAAATCCCTTAAGGCGAAATAGCGGCCATGCTCTACTACCTTTCGCAGTATCTTGTCCGTTATTGGGGGCCGTTCCGCCTCCTGCAGTCGCACGCGCTCCTGCTCGCGGGAGGCACCGTAGCCGCGGCGCTTCTCGTGTGGCTTCTTCTGCCGCGCCTCTGGAAGCTTCTCCCGAAGGACCACGGCAAGGCGATACTGAAGGACATGGGCGGAATGCAGTCGCAGGGCAAGCCGACAGGCACTGGGCTTGTCGTGACGCTCGTCGCCCTCCCGGTGATCCTTGTCTTCGCCCCCCTCGCGTTCTGGGACCTGATGGCGGTCTTCGCGATGTACGCGGCGATGCTCTTCGGGTATCTCGACGACCGTTCGGCGGTGCCGTGGGGGGAGCTCAGGAAGGGCCTTCTCGATGCGGTCGTCTCCGGCGCGATAGCGCTTTTCATCTTCCTGGGCCACTCCGATGTCGTCAACGGTTCCCACGTGATGGTGGCGTGGCTTCCGTTCGTGAAGGGCGCTGCGGTGATGAACGACGTCGGAGTGTGGCTGATCCCGGGGTGGGTGTACATACCGCTCGCATCTGCCATACTCTGGTTCACGATGAACGCGACGAACTGCTCTGACGGCGTCGATGGCCTCGCGGGAACGCTCACGGTCATCACGCTCGCGATGCTCGCGGTAATCCTCTACATCGTCGTCGGCTACCGTCCGGTCGCGCACTACTTCCTGATCCCGGTCTACTCCGAGGCGGCGCGCTGGGCCATCGTCGTGATGATCGCGGCGGGCGCGTTCGGCGGCTATCTCTGGTACAATGCGGAGCCGTCGAAGGTGTTGATGGGAGACGCGGGGAGCCGCTTTCTCGGCATTCTTGTCGCGACGGCGTCGCTCATGACGGGCAATCCGCTTCTCGTCCTCTTCCTCTCGCCGATCGTGCTCGTCAACGGAGGCGGCGGGCTTGCTAAGCTCGTCCTTCTCAGGGTCGCGAAGCGGCTCGGGTTCCAGATCGGCGACGACAGCGTGATACGCAAGGTGCGCTTCCCGCTGCACGACCACTGCAAGAAGAACCTCGGCTGGTCGAACGCGCAGGTGTTGATGCGTTTCGTCCTTCTCCAGCTCGCGCTCGTGCCGATTCTGCTCGTGATCCTGATCAAGGTGCGCTGACCATTCTGCCTTGGCCGCGTGGAACGTGCGGCAAAGCGCAGGGGCGCTTTGCCGAGGATTGCCAAAACCCGCCCAGTTTGTGGTTGCCGCGTGACTTGAAGTAAAATACGAAGTTTGCTATAATTACACTTGTTATGATCAAAGCAAGGGGGAATTATAGCATGAGAAGAACGATAGGGTATATGTGTTGTTTTGTGGCGGCGATGCTTGGCGCGTCGCTTTTCGCTTTGCCGGGGCCGTCGTCCGCCACGTTTGCCAAGGGTGCGAAGTTCACCGTCGCCGGTTACACGAACGAAAACGGAACGGCCCGGTCCGAGCCGCTCTCCGGCTTCCCGGTCCTCGTACGCATCGCCGAAACCTCGCCGTCCGGGTTTTCCTACGACGACCTGCAGTCGAAGTCCACGGGCGACGACATCGCGTTCGTCGATATGGACGGCGCCGGGATCCCCTTCGAGATCGATACGTGGAACACAAACGGCACGTCGCTCGTCTGGGTGCGGCTCCCGTCGATGACGAACGGCACGCAGTTCGTGATGTGCTGGGGCTCGGCCTCGTCCGGAAAGGCCGTCTGTAACGCCAACCCGTGGAGCGACTACACGGGCGTCTGGCACATGGGCGAGGAGACCACAGGTATTACGACAATCCACGACTCGACTACGAACGCGCTCGACGGGACGAGCGTCGCGACCTCCTCCTCGAAGACGGACGGCAAGGTCGGCCGGGCCCGGTTCATCACGTCGAACACGAACAACAAGAGCGGCAAGCCCTACGACTCGGGCGTCACGGTCGACATGACGGACGACCCCGCCAAGCTCGCCGTCGTGGACGCGATTGTCCCGGAATTCACGGCGTCCTTCTGGGTGCGTCCGCAGAACAACGCCCAGTGGTGGTATTTCATCACCCGCAAGGCCGCCGATCTGAACCCCGGCTGGGGTCTCCAGAACGGGGCCGAGGGGAACACGGCCTCGTTCAAGGTGTTCCGCGCCTACGGCTCGACCGAGACCGACTCGCAATGCATGAACCTGACGGGCGTGAACGGCCTCGCCAAGGGGACGTGGACGAAGATCGACGCGGTCTGGATGGCCGACAAGGCCTTCAAGCTCTACGTGAACGGCGCCCTCGCCAAGGAGGGGACGCTCGTGAACGCCGCCGAGAACGGCAACCAGACGAAGCTCGGCATCGGCGGCTCGATGGCGCCGCCACCGCTCGACCAGAACCTTGGCGACAACCACAAGAACGGACGGGGCGTCTACGGCGACATGGACGAGGTGCGACTCGCCGCCGGCGCGGCGACGGCCGACCGGATCGCCGCGGACTACGCCACGCAGACGGACGAGAGCTTCCTGTCGGCCGGCATGGCGGAGCCCTACGGAGAGACCGACGATCCATTCGCGGTTGTCCAGGTGTCGGGCGTCGCCTACACGAACGCGACGGTTACGGTGACGGTCGTCAAGCGGGGCGGAACGGCGACGACGGCTGACGTGACGGTGGAGCTCTCCGAATCGAACGACTTCTCTTCGCCGGTCTGGACGACACAATACACCGTCAATACGGACAACGACGTCCGCGACTTTGATCCGACAGGCCTTGCGTTCGGGGTGACATATTATGTCCGTGCCGTCATCTCGAATGACGTGGACACGGTCCTGACGACGCCGACGGTCTCGTTCACTACGCTCGTGCCCGGTGCGCCGTCTGGCACGGCAACGTTCTACGAACGCGGCTTCACGACGCTTTCCGCGATGGCGACAGTGACGGACTTCGGCATCGGCGCTGCGTCCGCGACGATGCGCCTGGAGGCGTCGACGGACGCGGACTTCGCGACGCTCGTCGCGGGGGACGAGACGAGCGCGACGGCCGATGTTGCGGCGGACCTGTCGGTTCGGGGTCTCGCGCCCGGAACGACGTACCATCTGCGCGTGCGCATCCGCAACGACTGGGGTTTCGAGATATTCCTTCCGCTGCCGTCCGTCGCCACCCCTGCGGTTCCGCTGGAATCGACGGGCATCGGCTATACCTGGTCTCCCGATGGCTCGACCATCGATTTCACGTTCGGCGTAAGCGCGGTCTACGACAGCGCGACGTGCACGGCCGAGCTCTCCTACGGCGGCGTGCCGCAAGGGTCGCGCACGTTCTCCCTGCCGGGGTCGCTGACGTGGCCGGGCGTCGCGGCGGCTTCCGCGGCTCAGCCGGTCACCGTGAACGTGACAGCCATCGTGGATGGCGCGACCTACACGCACACCTGGGCCGTGACCGTCTCCCCCGGCTCGCACGCCTACGCCGTCTCCTCGCTGGCCGAGCTTTCCTCGCTTGCGCTCCACGTCGGCGATACCTTGACGCTGCCCGCCCTCGCCAGGGCGGATGACCGCTATGTCGCCATGGACATTCGCTCGTTCTCGTTAGGCGAGGACGGGCGGACGCTCAAAGCGCTCGAACCCGGATTCTCCGCCGTCGTGTCGATTACCCGCGACGTCGAAAACGACTCCTACGCAATCGTCGGCCGCGCGCTCGCCGTCTGCATCCCCGAGGTCGCGGGCTCCGGCCGCGTGTTCTTCGCCAAGCCCGGCGCCAAGATGAACTGGGAAGACACATCCAAGTGGACTAACGTCACGGATCCATCGGCAGAAGCCGACTATCCGCATCTCGCGGGCGACGTCGCCATGGCCGCGCTTCCCGACAACCAGCTCATCCTCAACGCCGACGCTACCGTCGCCGAACTCTACCTCGGCCCGGACGAGGATCACCTGCACTCCGGCGGGGCGCAGCGCCTCACGGGCAAGAACGCCGCAACGCTCACGTTCGCCCGTCCGTCCGGCAAGCCAGGCCTCCTGCGCTTCACCGGAATGCTCCGCGTCGACACCCCGGCGGTCACGAACGGCTTCAACCGGTTCGCGATCGGCGGCGGCGACGGCAATTCCACGTCGACCGGCCTTGGGATCGAGATGCCTGGCGGGCTGGAGTTCGACTGCGGCGCCTGGCCGGACTACACGGACACGGCGATCCGCAACACTTTTGCGCGCGCGCGCTACTGGGTCAGCGACAGCATGCGCTTCTGGAACATCCCCGCTGGCAAGACGCTCCGCATCTCCAACACTAACGGCCGGAAGATGGAGGGCGACTCCCAGGACGGCAACGCCAACTTCAACTGGTCGAGCGGAAGCCAGGTGACGGGCGAGGGCACCTTCTTCTATGACGCCGCGTCCAGCATCCTCTCCAAGGGAATGTTCCGCACGTTCCGGGGCATCGTCAAGGTCGCGAACAAGCAGGCCTACGATAACTTCGGCCCCGGCGATCGCGGCGGCGGCTTTAAGTTCCGGCCGGAGGGCTACACTTCTTCGTCGGCCAAGGTCGCCGAGGACGCCACGCTCCTCCTCGAGGGCGACTCTAGCGGAAGCGCCGGCTCGTCCTTCGGCGTCGTGAACGCCGGTCACACGCACGGATTCGGCTCGTGGGGCCGCGCCATCAACGCCTATCCGGCCAAGAGGTGGGTCCTTGACGGCGGCTACATCTACCAGACCCATGTTGGGAGCACCGACGTCAGCTGGCGCGAAGACGGAACGACGAACTCGCCGCCAGTCTGCATCCCCAACGGCGCCGGAACGCTCTGCGTGTCGAACGGCTTCAACTACGTGAAGCTCTCCCAGAATAGCGACGAGAAAATACCGACCAACTCCCTCGTGTTCGCGGCCCTCGAGCACGCGGGCGACGGCGTCCTCCTCGTCCGGTCGGACCGGCTCTTCAATTCCTACCAGAACTCCGGCTGGCGCGACCGCGCCGTCCTCGGCGGCTTCCACGACCACGCCATCGGCGGCACGGGCAGGGCGGTCGCTCGACATGGTGGCGAAAGTGTCCGGACCAACTACCTGGAATCCACGGCCCCTATCGTTCCGTGGATCGTCGCCCCCGTCCAAGCCGACAACAGCCTCTACTTCCCCGGCGCGGACGACGACACGGACGAACTCGTTCTGGCCGGCGCCACGAAGTCGGCGGTCCTGGACGAAGTCCTCGACCCGACGGAGAATATCCGCGTTGATGGCACGACGATCGCTATCTCGGCCGACCGGACGGTGAATTCGCTCGTCCTCGTCAACAACCGAACCGCCGGCAAGAACCTGGGCGCGGGCCGGACGCTTACGATAACGGCGGGCGGCCTCATCATCGGCAACGGGAACTACAACAACACGGCCTACATCGGCGACGAGGACGGCTACAACGCCGGAACGGCCGGAACGCTCGTTTTTTCGAACAAGGCCTACATCTTCGACGCGGTGGTCAAGGACGACAAGAACTACCATCCCGAAATCTGGGCGAAGATCGTCGCGCCCGGCGGCGCGGTGTTCTCCGGCCTTGGAGACCTGCACCTCGGCGGCGATCAGACCGGCATCGACGACCACATAGCCGTGAACGGAACGGACATCCGGCTCGGCACCGAGACGACGGGCTGCCAGATCGATGTCCCGGTGCACATACACGGCGCCTTCGCTCGGCTCCGCATCGAGAAGCAGGGATCATTCTGCAGACAGAATCTCTACTTCTGGGATCATGCGACGCCCGGCTCGAAGTTCATCCCAGCGGAAGGGACGGAGGAAGTCGTCAACAAGCTCTATGTCAATGGCGTGAATATGCCGCGCGGCACATACGGCGCGACCGGTTCCGGTGCGCAGTTCATTGACGACGATCACTTCTCCGGAACCGGAGTTGCTCGTGTCATCAGGGATGACCTCGCCAATCCGCTGATACTGCGTGTTCGCTGAAAGAAATCCTGTGCGGGACAAACAGCGGCCAAAGGCCAACACCCTTGCATGATGATGTGCAGATAGATACGGCAGAGAGAATGGAGGCACTATGCAGGACTACATCTATTCCGCGCTCTCCAGTGTCGCGATCGTCATCCATCTGATCATCAACTACGATCTGATCCTGGGCCGGGATCTGAAGGCGGAGAACAACAGGCGATATCGCGGCTTTCTGATCGGCATTCTCGTCTACTACATATCGGACACGGCCTGGGGTGTGCTTGCTGGACTTGGCTGGACGAAAATGCTGTACGCCGACACCGTGGTGTACTTTCTCGCCCTTGCCGCGTTCAACTTCAAGTGGGAGATGTTCGTCGTTTCGCATCTCCGGCTTGAAGGCCGGACGGCAAGGGTGCTGACCTGGATCGGGTATGTGTTCGTTGCCTCCAACGTCGTGATGCTGGCGGCCAACTTCTTCAACAACTGTTATTTCTATTTCGACGGGCAGGGGAACTATGTGGCCGGCAAATGGCGCTTTCTCATTTTCATCTGGCTGTTCTGCTTCAACATGATGCTTGCGGCCTTCGCGTTCGCCAAGGCCGTCGCCAGCAGCGGCATTCCGCGAAGGCAGAACCTGCTGGTGGTCCTGTTCGGATTGACCATGACGTCCGCCATCGCCGTACAGGTCGCGTGGCCGCTCCTGCCGTTCACGGCGCTTGGCTGCCTCATCGGCACGTGCTTCTTCCACATCTTCGTCGTCGAAGAGGAACGCGACAGGCTGCGCAAGGCCGTCATAGAGCACGATCAGGCGGTCAAGCACATGGCCGAACTCGAGAAGGCGCTTGAGCGCGCCAGAACCGCCGAAGAGTCGCGAAACAGGTTCTTCAGCATCGTTAGCCACGACATCCGCACGCCGCTGAATGCGATTCTCGGCTACTCCGACCTTCTCCAGAACGGAATCGACGACAAGCACGGGCGGGACGAGGCGCTCATGTCCATCCGCGCGAGCGGCACCGCGCTTCTGCAGCTTGTAAACGACGTCCTGGACCTGTCGAGGATGGATTCGGGCAAAATGGCGTTCGTGCCCGTGGCAGTCAGGCTTGACAAGCTGACGGACGAAGTCTTCGCGTCGTTCCACCTGGCTGCGTCTGGCAAGGGGCTCTCGCTCGTCAACAAGACGGCGGGCGCGCCGGTCGTCATGATCGACGAACACAGGTGCCGGCAGATACTTTTCAATCTCATCGGCAACGCAGTCAAGTTCACCGACAAGGGGAATGTGACGGTTTTCGCTTCCGACGACGGCTCCAGACTTACCCTAGGCGTCTCCGACACGGGATGCGGCATCCCGCCCGACATGCAGACGCGCGTTCTCGATCCGTTCGTCCAGGTGATAGACCCGAGCCATTCACTCGACAGGGCGAACGGAACCGGTCTTGGGCTGTCGATCTGCAAGCGGCTTGTCGAGGCGATGGGCGGAGAGATCCTTGTCGAAAGCGCGGTCGGGAAGGGCTCGACGTTCACAATCCGCGTTCCGTGCGCGGTGGCAGTCGAGGCGAAGGCGGAAGCCGTCGCGGAGCCGAAGCATGTCGTGGATCCGATGACGCTGCCGAAGCGCGTCCTTGTAGTCGACGACTCCGCGACTAACCGGCTTGTCCTTAAGGCGCTCCTGAAGAGGGCCGGCGTCGCCTCCGTCGACTTCGCCTGCGACGGAGCCGAGGCCTTTGACGCGCTCGACGCGGCTGTGAAGGCGGGTGCACCGTACGACATTGTCTTCACTGATTTCTGGATGCCGAACATGAACGGCATGGAGCTCATCGAGAAGCTTCGCGCCGACCCGCGTTTTGCCGTTCTTCCCGTCTATGCGGTGACCGCCGATGCGGAATACCGAAACGACCTCAGGTCTGATCTCTTTACCGGTGTTCTTCTCAAGCCGATGACGTTCGACGTCCTCACGTCGATTCTGTAGCCGGCACCAGAACATCGCCCCTCATGCAAGTTGCGGATGCGCGCCTGTCTGACGCGCGGACGGGTTTTTGGTATAATACGCGAGTTATGACATTCGACACACTTACGGCAATATCCCCGATCGACGGGCGCTACGCGAACAAGTGCCCTGAACTTAAGGAGGTCTTTTCGGAGTACGGCCTCATCAGGCGACGCGTCCTCGTGGAGTGCACGTGGCTCGAGGCGCTGTGCGACGCGAAGGAGATCAAGGAGTGCAAGCCGCTCTCCGCCAGGGAGCGCAAGGCGCTTCGCGCGATTGCGTCCGAGTTCTCCGTCGCCGACGCGCAGCGCGTCAAGGACATCGAGAAAACGACGAACCACGACGTGAAGGCGGTCGAGTACTTCCTCAAGGAGAAGGTGAAGGGAACTTCGCTTGAGAAGCGCGGCGAGTTCATCCACTTCGCCTGCACGAGCGAGGACATCAACAACATGTCGCACGCGCTGATGCTCCGCGACGGCAAGAAGGTCCTGCGCGCGGCGATGGACGAGATGACGGCGAAGATCGCGGCGATGGCGAAGGAATGGGCGAAGGTTCCGATGCTCGCGCACACGCACGGCCAGCCCGCGTCGCCTACGACCGTCGGCAAGGAGCTTGCCGTCGCGACGGCCCGCTTGAGGCGCCAGGCCGCCGAGATCGACCGTCTCGTCATGCCCGCGAAGATGAACGGCGCGGTCGGCAACTTCAACGCGCACCTCTCGGCGTATCCGAAGACCGACTGGGAGAAGCTTTCCAGGAAGGTCATCGAGTCGCTTGGCCTTCGCCAGAACCGCCTCACCACGCAGATCGAGTCGCACGACGGTATCGCCGAGCTCTTCGACGCGCTCTGCCGCTGGAACTCCGTGCTTCTCGACTTCGACCGCGACATCTGGATGTACGTCTCGATGGGCTACTTCAAGCAGCGCACGATAAAGGGCGAGATCGGCTCGTCGACGATGCCGCACAAGGTGAACCCGATCGACTTCGAGAACTCCGAGGGCAACCTCGGACTTGCGAACGCAGTCCTCGGGTTCATGGCGAGGAAGCTCGCGATCTCCCGCATGCAACGCGACCTCACCGACTCGACGACCCTGCGCAACATGGGCGTCGGCTTTGGCTACACGCTTATCGCCATTCGCTCGACCCAGAAGGGGCTCGGCAAGCTCGAGCTCAACGAGGCCCGTCTCGCCGAAGACCTCGACCACAACTGGGAGGTGCTCGCCGAGCCGATCCAGACCGTCATGCGCAAGGTCGGGATGGACCGTCCCTACGAGCGGCTCAAGGAGCTCACCCGCGGCCGCCGCGTGACGGCCGAGATAATGCGCGACTTCATAGCGGCGCTTCCGCTCCCGAAGGAGGACAGGTCGCGCCTTCTCAAGCTAACGCCCG
The DNA here is from genome assembly GCA_902775595.1 of uncultured bacterium. GTDB lineage: Bacteria > Verrucomicrobiota > Kiritimatiellia > RFP12 > UBA1067 > UBA1067. The sequence continues at coordinate 19,063 of CACYNF010000019.1, forward strand.
CGACGTACATAGGGCTCGCCGCGAAGCTCGCGCGTCTCGCATAAAGGGCGCGCGATGCCTCTGGCCGTCGTAGTGTTCATCTCCCTCTGCGGGCTTCTCGTCGCCGGCAAGTTCGTCCGGCTCAGGATCCCGCTCCTGCAGCGGCTGTATCTCCCAAGCTCCGTCATCGGCGGGGCGATCGGACTTGCTGTCATATCTGCTCTCGGCGACAAAATCGACCCGGAAATCACCGGCGCGATGCGCAAGGTGCCGGGCTTTCTCATAAACGTCGTTTTCGCGACGCTTTTCCTCGGGACGCGCCTCCCGAACCTGAAGCGCGTCGTGACGCTTGCGTTCCCGCAGCTCGTCCTCGGGCAGATCATGGCGTGGGGCCAGTACGTCGTGGGCCTTGGCCTCGCGGGCTTCGTCCTCGCACGCCTGTGCAATGTCCCGCCGTTCTTCGGCAATCTCATAGAGATCGGCTTCGAGGGCGGCCACGGCACCGTCGGCGGAATGACGGAGAGCTTTCTTGCCGCAGGATGGAACGACGGCGCGGCCCTTGGCTTTACGGTCGCTACGGCCGGCATGATAATCGGCATCGTCGTCGGAATGGTGCTTGTCAACTGGGCGCACAGGAAGGGAATCGTCAAGGAGGTCGTTCCCTTCAGCAAGCGCAGGTTCGGCGAACGGCTTGGAGTCCATACCCGCCACTCTCGTCCCGCGGCAGGCCTCCAGACCGTCATGAGCGACTCGATAGATTCGCTCGCGTGGCACATTGCCATCGTCGGCGTCTCGATTGCGATAGGCGTCGGCATGCTCGGGCTCCTTCGCCTCACCGGGTGGAAGGTCTTCAACGGCTTCCCGCTCTTCCCGCTCTGCATGATCGGCGGCATCGTCCTTCAGGCCTTCGCCCGCGCCATCCGCAAGGATCTTCTCGTTGACCACGGGCAGATGGAGCGCATCTCCGGCGCCTCGCTCGACTTTCTCGTCGTGTCTGCGGTGGCGACCATAAGCATCAAGGTCGTGGCGGCGAACTGGGTCCCGCTTGTGGCGCTGATTCTCGCCGGCGCCGTCTGGAGCGTGTTCGTCGTGCTGTGGTTCGGGCCGCGCTGCCTCAAGGAGGCGTGGTTCGAGCGCGCCATAGCCGACTTCGGCCAGGCCACGGGCGTGACGGCAACCGGTCTTCTGCTCCTGAGGACGGTCGATCCCGACTCGAAGACGTGCGCGGCGGCGAGCTTCGGCTACAAGCAGCTCCTCCACGAGCCCGTGATGGGAGGCGGTCTGTGGACGGCGCTTGCTTTTACCCTCGTCGTCGACATTGGATGGTTCAAGGTCTTCGTGGTGTCGTGCGTCATGCTCGCCGCCTGGATCCTCTGCGCGTTTTTCCTCTCGCGCCGCAACTTCGCATGAACGCGTCTGCCGCGAGCGTGGAGAGCTGGCTCGGGGCCCAGTCGTTCGGCGAAAACCGCGTCGGACTGCTTGCGCGCGGCGAGGTCGTAGACGAGTGGCGCGTCGAGGCGTATCTCGGCCGCGGGCTTTCCGCCGAGGTCTACCGCGTTACGAACGCCCGCTTTGGCCACGACGGTGCGCTCAAGCTTCTCGTCGACGGCTCGCGCGGTCTTGCGGAGCGCTTCGCCGCGGAGGCTGATGCGCTTCGCTTCCTTTCGCTCCGCTCGCTCCCGCGCTTCATGGGCGGCGGCACGTGGAAAGGCGCGCCATACTATGTGATGGAGTACCTTCAGCCGCTGCCCGACCCGATGCCGCGCAGGGAGGTTCCGCGCTTCATGAACAGGGTGGCGAAGGCCGTCCACACGCTTCACGAGGCGGGCTACATACACCGCGACCTGAAGCCAGGCAACATCTTGAGACGCGCGAACGGAGAACCCGTCCTCATCGACCTCGGGCTCGTCAAGAAGCGCGGTACGGCGGTGTCGGACCCGATAGTGCGCCACGGCCGCGGCATATCGATCATCGACGGGAAGCCCGTCGGCGTCGGGACTCTCGACTACGCCGCGCCAGAGCAGCTGTTGAAGGGCGAGGCGTCGGTGCAGAGCGACGTCTTTGCGCTTGGGAAGATTCTCCGCGCGCTCTACGAGGGGCGTCCGCCGGCGAGCGTGAAGCCGATCATCCGCAAGGCGACGCGCGAACTTCCGGGCGACCGCTATGAGTCGGCCGACGCGTTTGCCGCGGCCTTGCGCCACCGCAACTACTTCCGCTCGTTCCTTTGCGTCCTGCTGCTCGTCGCGGTGGCCGCCGGGCTTGTCGCGCTTGGGCATCTCGACGACTTGCGCCGCTGGGCGGGAAAGCGCTTCAACGCGCCGCCTCGCGTCCTTACGGTAGCAAAGGCGCACGACGAGTCCTACGCCGCGTATTTCGTGCGGCTCAAGCAGCTCGCGGCTGACGGAAGCCCGGTGGCGCAGTGCGCTCTTGCCGAGGCGTACATGTACGGACAGGGAACGGCGACGAATCTCGCGGAAGCCGTCCGCTGGTATCGCACTGCGGCCGCGTCGGGCAATTCCGACGCGCAGGCGTCGCTTGGGCTCATGCTCCTGCGCGGCTGGGGCTGCGAGAAGGACATCGACGGAGCGATAGCGTGGTACACTCGCGCGGCGGCGCAGAAGAACCTCTCCGCGATGAACGACCTCGCGTTCTGCCGGCTTCACGGCATAGGCGTCGAGAAGGACCTGGAGGGCGGCTTTGCCCTTGCGCTCGAGGCCGCGAAGAACGGCCACGCCCCGGCGCAGGCGCTCGTCGGCGAATGCTACCTCGAGGGAATCGGCGTCGAGCAGGACATCGCCTCCGCGGAGACGTGGCTCTACCGCGCCGCGCGGCTCGGCAACAAGCGCGCAAAGGCGCTCCTCGAATCCCGCTGATTTAGCGCGGCGGATGTGCTGCGCGGCGTTTTTTGGTATAATCACCCTCGCATGGAAACGCCTAAGGAGATAGCAGGGGGCTTTTGTGCGCGGCCGCGCGACGCGCACAAGCGTTCCGTCGGCACCGTTGCGGTCGTCGGCGGTTCGCACGGCTTCCCTCACGCACCCGTGATCGCAGGCCTCGGAGCAAGAGCCGCCGGAGCGGGGCTTGTCCGTCTCGTCGTCCCGACGGAGTCGCGCTGTGCCGCGGGAGCGCTGCTCCCCGAGGCGACGGTGTCTGACCTTGGCGGCGAAATTCCGCATTCCGATGTGACGGTCGTCGGGCCCGGGCTAGGGCTTGGCGATGAAGCGGCGGTTCTTGTGCGCGATATACTTTCCAAGGAAGGGCGGCTCGTAGTCGATGCAGACGCGCTGACGCATCTCGCGGCGATCTGCGGCAATGGCGGGGACCGCGAGGGCGGGGCGGAGCTGATTCTCACTCCGCACGAAGGCGAGGCGGCGCGTCTTCTCGGCGTCGACTGCGCGGAAGTCTCACGCGGCAGAATTGCCGCGGCAAAGGAGATTGCGCATCGCTATCGCGCCACGGTCGTTCTAAAGGGCCCTGGGACGCTTGTCGTCTCTCCCGATGGCGGGAGGGTGTACGAGAATCCGACAGGCAATCCCTTTATGGCGCTTGGCGGAATGGGCGACCTTCTTTCCGGCGTGGTCGCCGCGAGATGGGCGTATCTCGGTGGAGACGCTTTTCTCCCTGCGGCATCCTCCGCCTGGCTCCACGGCGCTGCCGGCGATGCAATTGCCGCAGCCGGCTGTGACATGTCCATCGTGAACATGGCCGCCCGCATCGGCTCGATGCGAATTTTCCTCGATAGATAACATCCCCCGCAACACATTATGCAAAGCAAGTTTTTTCTTTCGTGTCTGATTATTGCGTCGGCGCTGTTTTTGACCGCAGACGCATTTGGCGTGTCGGCGACGGTGAGAAGCAGGGACGAGCTCCTCGACGCAGTTGCTAAGGCGTCGGACGGGAAGGGCCTTCTGGTGCAGGACCTCGATGTCGTCTTCGCGGCGGACTGTGCGCCGATCAAGATCGGTGAAGACGATATCTGGAACCAGGACGCGAAGTGCCTCCTCGACTGTGGCGGACGCAGGATAACGCTTGATGCGGGCGACTGCCCAAGCGGCACCATTGTAATCGGCGGCGATGGCGAGCGTAGGGATGGACGGGCTGTAGCAATCAAGGGCTGCGGCAAGGGATCTGTCTTCAGGAACCTGACCCTTGTCAACCAGGGGCGGCTTGAGTTCGTCAGCGTCGAAGACACTCGTGTGAAGGACTGCGATTTCATCGGCTGCGGTTCGTCCGCCGATGCCTGGGCGGGCGAGGGCGGTGCGGTGCAGGGGTGTGGGATTGTCGAGGGCTGCGGTTTCGAGCGTTGCCGTGCGCGTGTCGGCGGCGCACTGAGCGACTGCGGATACGTAGTCGAGTGCCTGTTCATTGATTGCCGCGCGTTTGACGGCGGCGGCGCGATAGCCGGGGCCGGCGATGTCTCGCGCTGCGAGTTTCGCAACTGCGGTTCCGAGATCTCAAACGGAGGCGTAGGCGGCGCTATCTACGGAGGCCGCGACGTCGTTTCATGTCTTTTCGTCGACTGCACGGCGAAGCAGGGCGGTGCGATCATGTCGGCCGAATCGCTCGACGGCCAGCACCCCAAGGTTGTGCACTGCACATTCATCCGCTGCCGTGGGGAGCTGAACGACGAGGCGGTATTCGAGAACTCTGCGGGCTCACGGCTCTTCATGCTGAACTGCCTCAGCTACGGAAGCGCCATGCTGCAGGAAGGCGCGAACGAAGGCGACAAGTTTGGCTGCTATTGCCTTGCGGACGAGGGATTTTTCGCAGACTACGCCAATGGCGACTTCCACCCGAACCCCGCGCTTCCGGAGGACTGGGAGGATCCGTGTGGGCTGGGGTTCGGCGAGTCCGGCGCTGCGGTGTTCGTCTGCCGCGATCTCGACGGATATGGCTACCAGCTGTCCTCGCCGTGGCCCGTCTGTCCGGGATGCTATCGTTTTCGCTCTGGCGATGACGGGGAATCCACCACGACTGAATCTGCCGGCAAGGGCGCGTCTTCCGTGGTCAAGCCACGCAAAGGCGCCAAGCCCGGGCATTGGCGGGTTCCGCCGAAGCGTGCGCCCATGCCGGCCAAGGGGTTCTGGAATTCCGTTCGGAACAGCCCGCCCCATGTGGTCAGCCAGCGAACCACGCGCGAGCTTCTCGATCTTTCGAAGTTGCCCTGCGAAATCACGCAGAACGAGATCGTGCACGGCGGCGACAATTATCTGGACTTCGTCTCGACGTGGTACGAGAGGAGCGGCGACCTCTTCCGGTTCTTCGACTTGCACGGGCCCCTCAAGATGCCCGAGGTCGGGGTTACGCCCGGCTATGGGTGCCCTGGCCGCATATCTCCATACGAGGAAGACGATGAACTCAAGGCCCTCGCGCGCAAGTACCGCTTCCGTACGGGCTGGTTCCACCGCGGGTTCCCGAAGGAGGGGGATCCGGCTTATTCGTCATACAAAAAGCGCCTCGAATGCTGGGAGAGCAAAACGAACGACGTGCTAAGCTGCTACACCTGCACTGTGGAGAAGATACCGTTCCTGTTCTCTCCGGCCCCGGGGAGAGGTCCGATGCCGCTTGTCGTCTACATCGCGGGAAGCGGCGAACAAGGGACCGATCTCAAGAAGATGTTCAGGCAGACCGGTGTCTTCGATGCCGTCCGAGATCCTTCCTTCGTCTTTGCTCATCCCTGCCATCTGCTGGCGATCATGCCGCCAGATTTCGCCACGCGGGCGTCGTATCTTCACTATCCACATCGCTACTCGTTTTGCTCAAACCCTCCCTCTGGCGATCCGCCTGCCAATCTGGATCTCCTTCGGATGTACGCGGACCTAGTCTTCGAGCTGCAGCGACAGCTTGAGTCGAAGGGAAGGGGAACGATCGATCCAAACGCCATTGTGCTTACGGGACTTGGCTCAGGGGCGTCCGCGGCGCTTTCGATGATGCGCGAATATCCCGGGCGCTACGCCGGCGTCTGCGCGACATATCCGTCGAGTCAGTTTCTCGTGCCGGCGGTAGACAGATACCGTCCGGGCCGCTGGTGGTTCGCCGTGTCGGAGGAGTATCATAAAATCGACGACATGGTCAACACAATGGTGGAAGTCTACAGGAAGGCCGGCGCGGATGTACGCCTTAACTACTATCCAGACGGCAACAACTGGTGGAACGCCCAGTATTCGTCGCCGGAATTCCAGGGCTGGATCGCTGACTGCTGCTCTAAGGGGCCGATTCATGGGGAGAAGCTGATCATCGCCCAGCCTGGGCTCGGCTCGAAACTTCTGCTGGCGAAGACTGGCCCGGACGAAGCCACATACTACGGCACCGTGAAGGAGCGTCCGGATGGCCTGCCAAGTGAAGTGGCGGACAAGCGCATCAAGAACATCAAGGGAATCCGCTATCTGTATGTCGATGGAAGCGCAAGGGAGATTCCGGCTGAGGCGTTTATGCGGTCGCCGGAGCTCGAGACGGTACATATCAAGTCTTATGGCCTCACCAATATCGCGGCAAGGGCATTTGCGGAATCGCCAAAGCTGAACCTAGTGGTCTTCGAAGGTTCTGACTCGCCACGAATCGCGGGTGACGCCTTCGACGGGTGCGCACCTGCGTTCTACGGCGGAACAGTCGGGGTTCCTGTCGAGATATCCTGGAGCACTGTCAAGGTTTCCGGGGGAATAACAAACACCGTAACACATGGGAGGAGGAAAATATCGCTGAAGTCCCATGCCCTGCCGGTAGACGGGCTATTCAGCACACATCTGTTCCTTTGCGACGACCAACTCCACCGTCGCCTCCACATTACGGGCGACTTCCTCTGGTCCGAAGAGGGGGAGGATGGTGCAAACGTCCTTATGTTCCTCGGCGAAGGTCGCGATGTGTTTGTTCCGGACACGTTTGGCGGACGGCCGGTCGTTGCATTGGGCCGCCATCTCCTGCACCGCCGCTGGGGTGAATTTGAATACGGAATACTCGCGATTCCCGCGACGGTGCGGTCGATGCCGCTGTTTCCCGGTGGCCATAAAGTCAGCAAGGTGTTCGCGGCCTGCAAACTTGGGTTCAACGCCAAGTTCGTCCTCTCGCCCGAGACGGTCGTATACGGAACGACGCCGGACGAGACGACCGGCAGGCTTGTGCCGTCGTGGATTGGTTGGGAGGGGAAGGAAGTCGTCGTTCCCCGAGGCACGAACCCGCGCGAATTCTTTTCTCAGGATGTCGCATCGAAGTTCATCCACGCGAATGGCGGGGGCAGATAGGTTATTCCTCGGCGGTCATTGACGAGACGAGGACGGAGAGCCGCTGGACCATGCGGCGCTTTATCTGGTCGACGTTCGTTCGCGAGATGCCGAACGCCGCGGCGACTTCGGCGGGCGGCTCGTGCATCAGCGCGACGTGGCGGAACACCTCGCGGGCGCGCGCGTTCACCGATTCGTCGGAGAGCAGCTGCTCGAGCGCAGCGTTCATCGCGGCGAGCTTCCAGTCGTCGGGATCCTCGCGCGGCGCATCTGCCGCGCCGCGCTCCTTCAGTTTGTCTCGCTTGCCGCTCTCTCGCGCCTCGCGTCTCAGGGCGTCCTCCGCCTTGTGCTTGAGTATGCCGGTGAGGTAGTTGTGGAAGTGCCCGTTGCTGTCGGGCGTGTAGTGGTAGTCCGGCATGCGCCGCATGAGCGCGACCATCGTCTCCTGTATCGCGTCGTCTGCGTCGACCGACGGAAAGCGCGCCGAGAGAAACGACCGCATCGGCTGCTCGTATATGCGGAAGAACTCCGCCCAGCGGGCGTTGTCTGTTCCGCTCGCGAGACTCTTTAGCAGGGTTATCGATGTTACCGGTGCGTTCGCCATGCGGCTATTCTACCAAATTGCCGGACGCGATTGTTGGAAATACTGAATCCCGTCCGGGCAGGGACCGTGAAACGCGCCGTTGACTATGCCTGGTTTTTGTGCCGAGTTTTGTGCCGAGTTACGTTGACATTCTGGCGTGGAAAGTGGCATTATACGGGCGAAAGCGAGGCTGGACGCGGCGGAATTGCCGCGCGCGGTGCTCGTCGGTTGTCATATGGTGTTATAAACAGCACAGGAGTAACTGCGCAATGAACATAACGAAACACAAATACACATTCGCCGCGCTCGCGGCATTCGCGATGACGGCGCTTCTGCCGATTTCCGCCGCGTGGACTTACATCGCCGATTCCGGAGCCTGGAACAACGCCAACGACAAGCGATACTCCGGCTACGTCACGGACGGCGTGACGTGGACGATCTTCGTCCTCGATCTCGGGAACGGCACGTGGCAGCTCGGCGCGGGCACGTTCGGCGTCGACAGCGGCAGCGGAGGCTCCTGCCAGGCCGGCACCACGAAGACGTCGACCGGCATCGGCTCCGGCGCGCTCGACGTGCGCGAAATCGCGACGGACACGGGCATGACCTTCTCCAAGATCGGTCCGCGTTGCTTCTACAAACATTCCGGCATCACGACTATTACGATTCCGGACACCGTGACGGAAATCGGCAACGCCGCTTTCGCCCAGTGTTCGGTTCTCACGGCAATCACGCTGGAGAACGGATGCCCGAACCTCGTGACGCTCGGATCCGGAAACGGGATCTTCGAAGGTTCCAAACAGATCTCGGAATTGGATCTCGGAAACACGAAGATCACGACGCTCTACCGGAACTTTGACAGCTCCACCGGATTCCACCGTCTCGTGTTCCCGGAAACGCTCGTGACGATGAAGAACTGGGCGACCGCCTACATCACGGACAACGACATGGTGTTCCACTTCAAGGGCGCCATGCCGACGACCATCGAGGCGAACGCCGTCCGGCCGATAAACATCAGCGCGAGCCGAAAGTGGGCGTTCAAGGTCGACGTGAACACGAAGGGCACGTGGCCGATCCGCACGGACGTCCCCTTCGCCGACGCGACGCTCCCGTCCGTCTCCGGCGAGACGTTCGCCGAGGAGGACTACCTCGGCTATCTCTATCTCTCCGACCTGCGAGACAATGGAAACGGCGAGGACATGAAGATATGGGTCTTCAAGGAGGGCGTCCCCGCCGCGGTGATCCCCGCGACGATGAGCGTCGCCGCGACCCCAGGGCGCACGAACGTGACGTTCACGGCGACGGTGGACCTCGGCACGAGCGCGAGCGCGGACGTGGCCGTCACTGTAAACGGCGTCACCAAGAACGCCACGGCCGCGCAGAACGGTCCCCTCTCACTAGAGTTCGACGGCCTGGCGCTCGACACGACGTATGCCTGGACCGCGACCGTGCAGGGCGCGGACGACGCCGCGGCGTCGGCGCTGAACGGCACCTTCTCGACGCTTCCGCCGGAGGTCTCGCTTGGGAAGACATCCTTCACGCAGCCTAAGGACGGTCTCTCGGCGACCATCTCGGTCGTCGTCGCGACACTGACGAGCGCGAGCGCCGACATCGAGTTCACGTTCGACGGAGCCGTCGCGGAGACGCGCACGGTCACCGCGCCCGGTATCTACGACTTCGCGGTGTCGGGCCTGACCGTCGGCACGACCTACGACTACTCCTTCGTCGCGGTCTCGTCCGAAAACGCCGACGAGGCCGAGGTCGCAGGAACACTCGAGGCGGACTACTACCACTGGGTCTACACGCCCGGCGGCGGCTACGCGAACAGCTGCCCCTACACCGGCACGATCTCCGACCGAAACTGGCGCATCCGCGTCTGGCAGTGCGACCCCGAGAACCATCCCGACGAGTTCTGGCTCGGCGTCGGCTCCTTCGGGTCCGTCGGCGTTGAGGCGGGGACGGGCGACATGGACCTCTCGTCCCTTTACGCGGACACGCTGGCGGCCGGAACGCCGGTGAAAATCGTCAAGGTCAACAGCTACTTCTGGACTTCGCACAACGAGTTCACGGGGCTCGTTCTGCCCGACACGGTTCGCGAAATCGGCTTCTACGCCTTCTACGGCAACCGCGGGCTCGGCTCCGTGGACCTCTCCAACACCCAGATCACGAACATTGCCGCACGCGCGTTCCAGGACAACTACGGCTGCACGAACTTCTTCCTGCCGAAGACGTTGCAGAAGGTCGGCGGGTGCGCGTTTGCGTGGGGGCACTCGAAGCGCGTGTTCCACTTCCGTGGCGATGTGCCAGAGGTGACGCTCACGACTAGCGACATCGGGACCGGAACCACCGGCGCGGACCAGTCGTTCTATGTCGGCAACGGCAACCAGCAGCAGGCCTACTGCGTCGATTCGAAACGGTATCCGGCGTGGCTCACGGACTCTGCCACGACGCTCTATACGGACCAGAACCCCTTTCCGCCCGGGGAGCAGAGCTGGATTCCGGCCCACGTCCGCTACGGGACCGCGCAAGGCTACAAGGCGCCGTTCGGCAATTCGACGCTCGGCCGAGCCTTTGACGCTTCGGCCAACGGTCGTGCATATTTGATTCACGAGACGGTCTATCCCTCCTCGTTCATAATCATAGTCCGCTAAGTGAGCCGATAAAGGAGTAAACACACGATGAGACGCAAATACACATTCATCGCGCTTGCGGCATTTGCGCTCGCGGCGCTTCTGCCGGCTGAGGCTTCGCAATTCTGGCTTTACGAGTCCGGCGCTAAGACCTTGACGCTTTCGGACACTGATCCGGAAGCTGTCTGTACGCCTGTCAAAGTCTACAATGTGTCGCCTGTGGCGAACGGCAGCACGAAACTGACGAAAGCTTCCGACAACACCATCCCTTTCGAAGGGTGCCCTCTCGGTGGCGCCAGCTTCGACTTCACGCTCCAGATCAAGGATGGCGAGGGGATTGACTACGCTCTTGTCTCGATAGCGAGTGAGTGCTTCAGCGGGAACAACTACATTGGCTCGGTGAAACTTCCTGATTCGTTCGAAACCCTTGGCTCGGGCGCGTTTCGCTCCGCGAAATACCTTAAGGCCTTCGCCTTCCCCGCCAATCCAACGAGCTTGACATCGGTCGGAGATAGCGCATTCTATGGTTGTTCGCGCCTTGATTGGCTTGAATGGCCGGCCACGATTGCAACCATCGCCCCCTACATGTGCAACAGTTCCGGGATCACCGGTATCTATTTTCCGGCCGTCACTGAAATAAAAGGGTCTGCGTTTGGAATAACTCCAAATCTACGCACTGTCGAGTTTGGTGGTTCTGACGGACAGACAATCGTATTCAAGCCACAATGTTTTCAGGGGCAGGGGACGACCATTAAGACTATATTCTTCCACGAAGCGACGCCATATCTTGCCGAGGGGTTCGTGAACGGAAGCAACAACTTTCTTGATCATGTCGGCTGGACCGGCCTAGTCATCTATCTGCCGATGAATGCGAGTAAGGATGATGTGGCCGACGGCTGGAAAACATGGGTGCAGGACTACCTTGCTGTTTTCGCTGGCAGCTCATTCACATTCCCGCAGAAAAACCCCGGCGGCTCGTGGACCGATGGCTCGTGGTACCACCATGCAAACTATGCCCCCGCCAGGAAGACCTATGTCATCCGCGCCTGGGATCCGGCGGCCAAGACCGTTGGTGCGCTCCTGTGTTATTGATTTCAGGAAAGGACTTCAGCCATGAAACATGTTACATCCTTCTTCTTTGCCGCATTCCTTGCCATGACAGCCGTGTGCCCGGCTCTTGCGACATGGACATTTACCGGCGATACCAGTGCTTCTTCTACCAATCCAATTATTACCGACGGCGATTGGACGGTGGTGCTCAACGGGAAAAACAAGGTCAAATACTCGGCCCATCCGAATCCTGACGTTGGGCTTCTGGACCTTACCGGCGTCTACGACGACACTGGTCTCACAATCACGATGGTCGACTATCGAGGTTTCCTGAGCAAAACAGACATTACGGGCATCATTCTGCCTGAGTCGTGCACGGGTTTTGGGGAAGAGGCGTTTTATAGGGCCGGGAATCTCGAAACCATCGTGCTGTCCTCCCAGACGGGGCCAATCACCACGAAGAACGTGTTTGCCATCTGCACCAAGCTCAAGAGCGTCACCTACACCGGCGTCACGGCGGAGGATGGCGTGATTCGGCTGCCGTCCACTGTTACGCGTCTTGCCAATTCTGCGTTTCAGATGTGGGACGGCAATACCACCATCACGCGGGTGATCGCGCCTGGCGTCACGACAATTTCGAAGTATTCGTTGTACAAGATTTACAACCTCCAATCCGTCGAGTTTTCTCCGAACTTTTCAGGGTTTGATTCGGAGGGCGGTGCCTATGCCTTCGGCGAAAGCGGCAAGAATGGCTCCTTCACGATCTCTCCCGCGAAATGGAAGAGCCCGGTCAGCAACCTGACCGGCGAAGACATCTTCTTCAATGGCGGGGTCGCCGGCGAACTCGACTGGAGCGAGGGCACATTCACCGAGGTCCCGTATCGCATCTTCTGCGGCGATACGAAGCTCGACTGCGTTACGCTGCCTAAAACGGTGACGTCCATCAAAAAACAGGCCTTCGTCAACATGAAGAAGGGATTCGTTCTCCGTTTCCTCGGTGATGTCCCCACGCTTGCCGACACAGCGGACTCTATTTGGCAAACCTCGTTTTGGGGCAGCAACGGCCGCTATCGCATCGTGGTCGATCCGGTCGCCTATCCTGACTGGGTGGACGTCGACAAGGGCTTCACTGCACTCACGGACGCTGATCGCAATCTTTCAGATTATCCTTCAGACCTGCCGGAAGGTGAAGTGCTCGGCTTCACGACGGTTGGTCTTACCGGCAGCGTAAGCAGCGCCCGGAGGCACTGGCTCATCAAATACGTCGACCATACCAAGTACACTGTGACGTGGAAGAATGGCGACGCCAATTTCGCCACGACGCAGGGTGAGAAAGGGGAGCTTGTCGTTGCGCCGGATGGGACGCCTGCTAAGACTTCCACCGACGAGTTTGACTATACGTTCATTGGCTGGAACACAGACGCCTCCGCCACGACGGCTCTTGATATCTCAACTGCGACGATCACTGGCTCGATGACATACTACGCCATCTTTTCCGCGTCGACGCGCGCTTACACGATTACATGGCAGATGGACGACGGTACGACTATCGGCGCATCAAACGTCCTCTACGGCGAGACGCCGACGCACGCGGACGTGTCGAAGGCGTCGACGGCCGAGCATTCCTATGAATTTCTGGGATGGTCGACAGATGGTGAAAATGTGCTTGCGGTTCTTCCGTCGGTCACAGGCCCCGCGACCTACATCGCCGTCTTCGCGGAGCACGACGCCACTACCACGGCTACCGTCTCGTGGTTCGACGAGGACGGCATGACGCCGCTCGTCCCCGCCCAGACGACGGTAACGAAGGGGCTGCAGCCGACGCACGAAGCGCCGACGAAAGCACCAACGATCGACACGGCCTACACCTTCGACGGGTGGGTTGAAATCGGCGGCTCCGGGGCGGTAATCGCCCCTGCGAATCTCCCAGCGGTTTCGGGCGACATCTCCTACAGGGCGCACTATGCCTCTTCCGTCCGCCAATACACCGTGACGTTCGTCGACTGGGATGGATCCATTATCAAGACGGCCGAGTTGGACTACCTGACGGCGGCGGCGGATGTTGCGGCCGAGAGGCCCGCCGATCCATCTCGCGCCGCGGACGCGGAATACACATACGCGTTCACGGAGTGGTCGCCGGCGTTCGCCGTCGTCTCGGGAGATGCGGTCTATACGGCGCAGTATGCCGCGACGGCCAACACATACGGTGCGACGTTCGTCGATGGCATTGATGACTCTATAATCGAGGGGCCGACCTCTTATGTCTACGGCGCGGCTGTCACGGCGCCTGCTGCGCCGGAGCACTACGGCTTCATATTCTCCGCCTGGAATCCCGAAGTGACGACGATGCCTGCCGCCGATACAGTCTACACCGCCGTCTACTCGACGAACAGATTCACGATTACCTGGGTCAACGGCGACGCAACGACGACAGCGAACTACTACTATCTCGCTCCAATGGACGCCACCAAGGCACCAGAGCCCAAGAAGACCAATACCGCGAAGGAATCGTATACGTTTGTAGAGTGGTCGCCGGCCTTCGAGCCAGTCCAGAGCAACACGACATACACGGCGGTCTTTACGCGCACGATTTTGAAGACGATGAAGCTCGCATTCAAGAGCGCGTCATATGACAGGGAGACGGGGGCGATTACCGTACTGGCGACAATCTTGAATCCTGGGCAGGACGGCGAGACGACGGGCGTGATTGTGACCGAGCCCGCCACGGACGGCAATATCGTGACAATCGAAGACGGCACAAACGTAACGGCGACAATCGTCGGGCCTTTGACGGGGAAGGGGTATGAGTGGACTTTGACCGTGACGCAGCTCGCGAGCGGCGTGGCCGAGACTGTGGCGCTCAAGGGGCGCACTTGGGCGCGGCGGCGGAATGGCTGGTTCTCGGAAGGCGATGTCAGCTGGACGGATGATGAATATGAGCCCGGAACGTCTTCATCTGTGCAGCAACAGGTTCGCGTGAAGGGGACACTGGGCTTTGGCGGCATGTTGCCAAATTCGCTCCCGGACGCAACTGTGGCGAAGCTCGGCTTTGCCGCCTGTCAGAAGAATGCAGGCGATCCTGCGTCCTATTTCGCATGGGACGGCGCGGCGTGGGTCAGGCTTTATGGCGCGATGCCTGCGGCGTCGACGACTGTCAAGATACTGGGCGTTGTCGACTTCGCCCGCAAGAATGGCCCGGCTGTTGCATGGTATGCCGACGGCTTCCAGTTGACGACCGAGTCGGGCGACTGGGAGGTGCCGCTTGCCGGCGGTACGAAGCTCACCTCCTTCGGGCTTGTCGGCGACCTGTCGGTCGATTCGCTGTCGGGCGACTACGATATTGGCGGCCAGGGATTCACGTTGCTTGTTAGGTAAGCCTAAATGAGGCAGTTGGAATCGCCCGCCGCATTCGCGTCGGTCAATTTCAACTGCCTTATGTTTTTCCCGCCTGACTCAACGACCGCGAACTCGCCATTGACTAATGACATACTCTCCCACTCCAACTCGCCCCAACCCCTCCACGCAATTTCGTCCGCACCGTAATCTCCTCTCACAGGTTCCGTCTGTCACGACAACTGAGTTTTGCGGTGTAATGCGTCACTAATGACCGTCCCATCCTCCGCCGGAATTTAACTCCGACGGCTTGGGCTCCCGCGCGTGAGCCACACGGATCGGAGACAAGCTATGGTTTTGACAAGGGGGGATTTTAAACTTTTTCATCTTTGCGTTCCTCCGATGTTGATAACTCCATTAAGGCTGTGTTGCGGC
>CACYNF010000020.1:0-3255 GCA_902775595.1 uncultured bacterium
AAGACGGAAGCGACCCGATTTCGACGCGTCGTCATTTTGCCGAGAGGCTTGACGGCACTGGCAAAATGTGAAAGACCGCGAAATCGATGTCGCCACCGGTTTTTTCGCCGGAGCTTTGCCGCGTATCCGCGGCAAAGCTAGCGAGCCCTAAGCCGAAACTCGCCCCTCCGCGTACGCGCCACCGCTATTCATCGGGTAGCGCGGCGTTTTGCACACTTTAGCCGCCTTACTTATAGCCGATCTTCTTGAGGCGCTTGACGCAGTCGGCCTTCGCCGCGTCGGAGAGCGAGACGTTCGGGAGCCGCACTCCGCCCATGTCGAGCCCCCACACCTTCATCATCGCCTTGCCGCCGGCGACGCCGCCGTACTGCACGAGGATGTCGACGATGTCGCAGACCTTCTTCATGCCGGCCTGGGCCTTCTTGAGATCGCCCTTCTTGACGGCGTCCCAGATCTTATAGTAGATTCCGGCAGAGTAGTTGTAGGTCGAGCCGATCGCCGATTTCGCACCGAGCGCGACCGCGCCCGCGAACCACTCGTCGATGCCCCACGTGATGTCATACTTCCCGCCAAGGCACTTGACGCAGCGCTGGTACATGTAGAGATCGGGATAGTTGAACTTGATGCCGGCGAGGTTCTTGATCTTGCCGTCGGCGGCAAGGAGGAATTTCTCCATGTCGAAGTTGACGCCGCTCATGCCGGTGTGGTAGTAGTAGAACGGAAGCTTCGTCGAAGTCTTAAGCGCCTCCTTCAAATAGGCGACGAGCGCGTCGATCGAGCCGGGCTTGAAGAAGTTCGGGGGGACGATCGAGGTCGCGTCCATGCCGCACTTAACGGCGTACGCGCCAAGCTCCTGCACGTCTGGGAGCGCAAGCGCACCGATATGCGCGATGAGGTAGAGCTTGCCCTTCGCGGCCTTGACCCACGCGTCAAAGACCTGCTTGCGCTCAGCGATAGAGCAGCAGATGCCCTCACCCGTCGTGCCGGAGACGTATACGCCCGTCACCTTCTGCTTGATAAGCGTCTCGGCCTGCTTCTTGACGAGGCCGTAGTTGATGGAGCCGTCTGCGTTGAACGGTGTGTGCGCAGCGGCGATGAGCCCTTCGAGTTTCTTCATTTTTCCCTCCTTGGACGCGGCACCCTGCCGCTTGACTTGCCAACATTATACCAAACTCCCGCGCTCTTGTGCAGAGTATTCGGGAGAATTCGGCACAGTCAGGATATTCGCAGAAACGACGAATCGGCGCTTCTGCTCAGTCGTCGACGCCCTTGTAGAAATCGGCGTCGTCTTCACCGTCGGGATTCTCCTCAAGCCACTCGTTGAGCTGGTTCTCGAGAACCTTTGGGTTGGAGGGCAAGTCTGAGACCTCGACTTCCATCATCTCGGCGATGGACTCCTTCATCCGAGTCACGACCTCAGGAGTTCCGGTCTCTATGATCTTGCAGTAAGTCGCGACCTTGACGCTGTTGCGCATATTGCAGTCGATGGCCATGGCCATCGAGTCGATGGAATCTTCGTCGGAGAGAACCTTCGACATGGCGACGAGCATTCCAGAAAGCTCTTTGTCGCCGATTGTGGTATCGTTCAGAAGATTGTCGAGCTGGTCAAACACCGATTCCACGACTTCTGGATCGGAATCGGCCATGAAATCGACGAGTTCGGCGAGCGACGCCGGCAGGAACAGGCCAATGGCTTCTACTGCCTTCGCGCGGACAGACGCGGGCACGGCATCCCTGCCGCGCTCCTGCTGGATTTTCGCTATCTTTTCGCAGGCCTTCGTCAGCGATTTGCGGTCTTCCGTGTCAAGACACAGCTGGATTTCATCCATCAGGCGCTTCATCTCAGGCGAAAGATCGTCGAAACCATCGCTGCCGGCGAGTTCGACATGCATGCGCGTGCCGCTCTCGGCCTCAATGGGCGTCTCGTTCTTGGCGCGGACATTCTTCGCCTTGCCGGCCTTAGGCGCGGCGCTCCGAGGATTTGCATGTCTATCCGCAGAGCTGTTTTCCGTCTTGGAGGAATTGTCAACGGCAGGTGAAAGCGACATCAAAACCGCGCCTATAACAGCCAAAAGCGCAACGGGTACAATTATTTTCCAGGTAATTTTCATCTTTTAAGATAATATATGCGCCAAATCCGGCACAATGACACCAAAAATCACTCAACGCCCTTGTAGAAGTCTTCGTCATCCTCGCCGTCTGGGTTCTCGGCAAGCCACTCGTCGAGTTTTTCCCTCAGCGCCTTGGGGTTCTGGGGGAGTTCGTTAACCTCAACTTCGAGCATTTCCGCGATTGTCTCCTTGAGGCGCGTGACCACCACCTCGTTGCCCTTTTCGAGAATCTGCTGACATGCGTCGACTTTCACGCTGTTGCGCATGTTCATGTCGATCGCCATTGCCAGGGAGTCAACGGCATCTTCGTTTGTGAGAACCTTTGACATGGAGACAAGCATTCCAGCCAGCTCCCTGTCTCCGATTGTCGTGTCGTTCAGCAGGTTGTCGAGCTGGTCGAAGACTGAATCGACGACCTCAGGATCGGAATCGGCCATGAACCCGACGAGCTCTGCGAGCGACGCGGGCAGGAACAGCCCCACCGCCTCGACCGCTTTTGCGCGAATCGACACCGGCACTGCCCCCTCGCCGCGCTCGCGCTGGATCATCGCGATCTTTTCACACACCTTCGAAAGGGCCTTTTTGTCTTCGCGGTCCAGGCAGTCCTGGATCTCGGCGAGTATCTGCTTCATTTCCGCAGTCAGCTTAACGCCGTTTTCGTCGACATCGTCGTCGAGCGCGATGGGCTTGCGGGCTCTCGCCGTATTGTTCGACGAGGACACCTTGAAGCCCTTTGCCGCCTTTGCGGAAAGGGCTCGGTTTTTCGCCGCGGGAACCTTTCTGACGCGAGTCAGCTCTTTCGCGGGCTTTTCCTCGTGACGAAGGCATACTGACGCCGCGAACCAAGCAGCCGACAGAAGAACCGCCGCTGCCAGCCAGACCGAAACTCTATTGAACCGTAACATCTATTGGGTATAATTCTACCAAATATGGGCTCCGTGCGTCAATACGGCTCCGCCGCAGAAAACTTTTTATAGACTTGTAAACTTCCGCCTCAAAAACGCCGCGATTTTGCGCGGCCAGTGCTGGGACTCGAGGTGCAGGACCGACATTTCGACGAAATTCACGCCCCTTGCGACGATGTACACGTCGAGCAGTCTCTCCGCCACAAACCCGAAGACGCGCCTGTCGTAGTCGGAGTACG
>CACYNF010000020.1:3273-54395 GCA_902775595.1 uncultured bacterium
GGACTCCGAAAAGCCACGTGCAGTAGTCGTCGAGAAGCGGGCGCTTCATGACCATCATGTTGAAGCGGTGTCCGCTCGTGGACTTCATCGCCGAATCAAAGGCGGGCAGGAAGTCGGGGTGCTTCTCCTCCAGTATGCGGCGCGTCTCGTCGAGGTCCTCGGCATGATGCGCGTGGATGTACTGCGAATAGGTGGATTCGATGAAGTAGTTGCGCCTCTTCGGCAGGACAGCGTCCGCGCGCGAAAGCGCCTCGCATATCTCGGCACCGCTCGCGATTCCGCCGCGCCACCTGAAATGGCGTCGGTAGTGGACAAGCCCGACGGCGTCTGACTTCGTGTTCTTCCATGCCCAGTAGAGCGCAGTAAGCTCGCACCAGCCCCTGTTCTTCGCGCTGATGTTCTCGCCTTCGTCGTCGCGCGCGAAGCCGGGCGGAACCGCCGCATCGCCCGAAAGCGCCGCACCGACGAAGACGGGGAGATACACGGCGTCCTGTGGCATCGCGTACTGCTTGTGCGTCGCGACTACCATCACGAGCTCGGAGTCTTCGCGATTGAGGAAAAACGGGCGGAACACGACGTGCCGCTCGCGGTCGGATTCGGGCGGTGGCGTCATGTAGTCTGGGCCGTAGAGCCGCGTCATATAGTCTTTCATCGAAGCGGCGCACGGGCACTTGCGACCTTCGAAGTCCAGCGCCTCGCCAGGCATCAGCCCCGCGCGCGGAGCAAGTTCCCCGAAGTAGTGGCGGCGTCCGACGGGATAGGTGACGAAGCGAGACGACTCGTTGCGGCAAAGGCCGTTCCACCAGTCCCAGAGCCACGTCCAGAAACCGAGCGAGGCAAACGCGACGAAGAATCCGGCGATTCTCTTTACGCGAAACGCACCACCCTTCAAGCCCCACCTGCGGTGCCATCTGCGCTCGGCGAACGCCTTGCGGCACGAATAGAGGAAGCCGAGTGCAAGCGAGCCGAGTCCGTGCAGCCGGCGAAGGACCGGATTGTCCGGCGCGGCTTCCGAAAGGAACACATCGACGAACACTCCGGGGCATGCAGGAGGTTTTACGAGATCCTCGCGCGTCACGAAACTTGTGCCGCGCAGTCGTATCCTGGGGAAGCAGAGTCCGTAGCTCTTCGGCGCACCCGGCTCGAAAATCGCGTACTTCTCGCCGAAGCGCGACCTGAACGCGTCGCGGAAGCGCGACCAGTCCGCGCGAGGCATGTTGACGTCGAGATCGTCGTCCCACGGGATGAAGCCCCCGTGCCGCGCCGCTCCGAGCGCGGTGCCGCCGCCGAGGATGAGGCACGCTCCGGTCTCTCGCGCCACGGCGAGGATGTCGTCGAGAATCGACGCGAGGCACCTCTGAAGCGAGGCGAGGCGCTCCCCTTCCAGCGGAACAGCGTCGCAGGCGGCAAGATGCTTGTATGCGTCAAAGGTCGAGAGCCCCATTCAACCCTCCCGCCAAGAGGCGATGAGATTGTCGTATGCCTCGAGAAGACCGGTGCGCGGCTTCCATCCAAGCGCTTCCAGCTTCGCCGTGGAAAGGCGCATCCTGAACTCCGGAGCGTAGCCGCGTCCCTCCGCGCCCGCGAGATCGACGACGACGCGCGTCGGCGGATGCGCCGCGGCGAGCATGTCGGCCATCTCGCGTATCGTGCAGAAGGTCGCGGGGTTCGCGACATTGTACGCCTCGCCGGGAGCGCCCTTTGCGGCAAGCGTCAGTATGGCGGAAACGGCGTCGTCGATGTAGCAGTAGCAGCGTGCGGTGCGGCCCTCGGTGTGGAGCACGATGTCGCGCTTCTCGAGGACCGCCTCCGCGAACTGCGCGAAGACGCGCGTGTCGCCGCGAACGACGCCAGGGCCGAACGTCTGGGTAAGGCGCGCAATCGTGACGTCCACTCCGAACTCCTTCGCGTACGCGGCGCACAGGTTCTCGGCGAGACGCTTCGCCTCCGGATAGCTCGAGCGCACCGCAGCGGGATCGAGCACGCCGAAGTCGCCTTCCGCCACGGGGTCGGACGTCGGCGCGCCGTAGACCTCCATCGTCGAGAGGAACACTACCTTGCCGAGGCGCGCGGTCCGCGCGAGCTCGAGGACGTTGCGAGTTCCGTCGACAATCGTCGCAATCGTCTCGACGGGGCTTTCCACAAATCCGCGAGAGGCGGTCTCCGCGGCCGCGTGGATGAGGCAGGCCCCTGACGGGGACGGAAGGGACAGTCGGGACTTGTCAAACGGCCTTGTGACATCCCATTCGACAACATCGATGCCTTTAAGGCCAGCAAACAGCCGCTTTGCCTTCTCGACGTTGCGAGCCGCGGCCACGACATGGTCGCCCCTCGCGGCGAGCGTCCTCACGAGCGCCGCGCCGATCAGTCCTGTCGATCCTGTAACGATGTATGTCATTCGATGTTCCATTGAAAAGTTGAAAGGTTGAAAGGTTGAAGGTTCATAGTTTGGACTCGATCAGGTCGCAGACGCGCTCGGTGGCGTGTCCGTCCTCCACGCAGCCCTTGCCCTTCAGGAACGCCTCGACCCCTTCCCGGTACTTCGCCTCGTCGAACGTCCGAATGTTCTCCGCCAGCTCCGCCTCCGTCTTCGCGACGGGGAAAGGCGTCTCGGACATCGGGTAGTAGAAGCCCCTTCCGCGTTCGTATTCGTTGATGTCCGGCGCATATACAAACACAGGGCGGCGCGACAGCATGAAGTCGAACATGCAGCTTGAATAGTCCGAGATAAGCGCGTCAGCTGCGACGAGCAGGTCCTGTATGTCCGGATAGAATGTTGCATCTGCAACTCCATCCTCGATTCGCCCGCCGTCGTGCGAGTTCGCAAGGTTTGGATGTGCGCGGACCATGAACCTCCACGTGCCCCCGAAGCGCCCCGAGAAGAGTCCGGCAAGCTCCACGAGGCTGCCGTCGATCATTCCCCAGCGGCGGGACGGCCGGTGCGTCGGCGCGTACAGCACGATCCTGTCCGCGTCTGAAAGCCCGAAGCGGGCTCGCACAGCGTGCCGCGCGGCGGCGCCGTCGGAGAAGAACACGTCGTTGCGGGGATGCCCGAACAGCTTTATGTCGCCGAACCCGAAGAACCGGCTGCGGTAGACGAGCTCCGACTCCCATGTCGCGTTGGATATGAGGAAGTCCGTCATCTCGGCATCGCGCATCAGGACCTTGAGCCACAGCTGGACGCTCCCGTCCGTCGGACGGTCCTGTCCGATGCGCTTGATCCCGAGCGAGCCGTGGAAGGTCTGTATGTAGCATTGGCCCCTGCGTTTCCCCAGGCCCCACAGCACGAACGCGTCGAAGCTCTGGTTCGAGCACCAGAACTGCGCTGTGGACATTTCAAGTATGGCTCGGAATGGAGCGTACTTCACGACGCGGATTCCGGCGGGCATTCCTGCGGCCGCGGCCTGCGGGTCTTCCGCGAGCCACACGAGCTCCACGGGCGACTTCCTGCGCAGCAGCTCGAGGGCGATGTACTTCTGGTGGTCGCCGAATCCCTTTCCGTGGAAGTTGTTGAAGACGATCTTGCCCCTGCGGACGGGGCGCAGGCGGCACAGGAGCGAGACGAGGAATGCCAGTCCCGAATAATACCACAGGTAGGGAACGACCTTCCTCCGGAACGCCCCTGGCGCGAACGCCTTGCGAATCTTGCTGCCGAGCCCGAGCTTCATGGCCGATCCTCCCCGCATCCAAGCACTGCGCCGGAAATGAACTCGTGTGCGCGGGCGCGCAGGGCCTCCATACGTCGGCGCACGTCATGGAAGTCGATGCACGGCGCGGACTGCGGGATCCTCCCGTCCCGCGGAACAAGGCGTCCCTCGAGGCCGAGAGCCTCGCAGATGTTCTCGAACCTCAGGTCGCCGCCGCCTCTTGAAAACGCGAAGAACGGCTTCTCGAAAATGACAGAGAAGCAGATGCCGTGGAAGGAGTTGCACACGACCGCGTCCGCGTTCATGAAAAGGCCGAGCCATTCCTCTATGCCGGCATCATCGACGACCTTGTGTCCGAAGACCAGCCTGTCTATTCCGTAGTTCCCGACCTCGATCAGCTTTTTCCCGAGACTCTCGGCGTAGCGCCGCGCCTCGCGCACCATGTCCGCGTTGAACTTCATGCAGGTGTAGAGAAGGACGTACCCCCTCTCCTTCGGGGGGACGGCGATCTCCGCGTAGTCCTGCGCCGTCAGAAGCAGCGTCGGATCGACGAGCCACGGAACTTCGCGCCCTGTCAGCGCGGCGAGGTACTCCGCGCCCGCGCGCTCTCTGCAGCTGACGGCGGCGAAGGACTCCAGGAAGGAGCAGACCGTCTTCCTCTCGGACTCGTCGAACGGAGCCGCCGCGAGCGAGGGCGCGTAGGCGACCTTCCGCGCGGCGTCCGCGGCGGGGAAGGCGAGGAAGAACCCCCTGTCCAAGGGGAATTTCGCACGGCGCTTCCAGATCACGTCGGACTCGCACACGAATACGCTGAATCCGTCCTCCGAAAGCGCGCCTCCGACAAGGTCGCGTTCGCGGTACCGGCGTGGCGTCGCCGACATGCGGGACGCGATGAAGTCGCGGAACTTGCGGTACTTGCGCAAGTTGGCGAACGTCGAAAAGCCCCAGCGCACGATGTAACGAACCATCAGGAGCGGCTGTCGCCACAGGAACCTCGCGTTCAGCACCGGCCATTTCAGGGAATACCCCTCCAACTGACGCGGCACATAGTCGATCACGACAGACTCCACGCCCATCCGCGCAAGATGGCGCTGGAGCGCATAGCCATGCAGCACAGCACCGTAGTTCAGGTGCTTCGAGCATGTCGTGAAGGATATGAGGGCGATCTTCATTTCTCGAAAGACGACTTACGGGGGAACATCGACTCGTACACGCCGCGCAGCCACCTGCGGTCGTCGTCCGTGATTCCGGCGGTGTCGTTGAAGCAGAAGAGACCCGGTTTCCACCTGGCGAGCATCGACGGACCGAGCCGCCATTTTGCACGGACGAACTGAAGCGAATCGGCGTAGGGGCGGCGCACCAGGTTCCTGAGCCACTGCAGCCGCCCAGGGCCTGTCCCCGCCCGGGCGAGGCGGTAGTGTCCCCTGCCGCGGGCCAGTGCCTCGTAGAGATAAAGCACCCGCTGGACATTGCCGGGGGAGCGGAACGGATAGTCCATCGTCGCCGTGATGTCGGCCTCGTACCTTTCGAACGCCTCCGCGAGATCGTCCCTGATGTATGCGTCCATGTTGTGGTGGGGCAGACGCGCAAGCGCATTCGCAAGATCGCGGCGCGGCTTCGGATTCGCGGCCAGGACGACCTCTGCCGCGCGCTTGATCTGCGCATGGTAGTCGTTCTTGGGCTGCCAGTCCGGCCGGTGCGGCCTGCCGGCAAACCGGCATATCGGGAAACCGTCTTCGCCGAAGAAGAACGACGGCTGCACGCTGCGTCCGAACATCATGTCGTCGTTGGCGTATATGAAGCGGTTAGACAGTCCGGGAACGCGCGGGAGATAATGCTCTATCGTGGGAGAGCAAAAGCACGGCAGCCGTTCGGACGGCATGAAGTCGCCCAGTCTCACGAGCGCAAGGCGTCCGTTGGACGCGTCAAGCCACGGCGGCGGACGGTTGTCGTCGTCTATGAGCACGAAAACACGACGTATCCACGGCGCAAAAGTCTCAAGGGAACGAAGCGAATACCTGAGGTCGTCGTTCGAAACAAAGCGGAACTTCGCATTGGCAAAGGTCCCGTCTCCCAAGCCATACCTCCGAGCAACTTCATCTTTCTTGTGACGCCAAGCTTCATCCGATGCATCGCACCAGAGATACACAATGTCTATTTCTTCGGACATAGCAACCTCCTCGCCTTGCGCACCAGATGGTGGGTCGCAAGGGACGCAAGCAGAAGAAGCATTGAGACGCCTCCCTGCGAACGCGCCGCGCGTGGCATGACAAATGGTACCGCGGCCGCACGGACAGGCGTCGTCAGCCCGACCAGCCTACTGCGCTGCGCCCGGAAGAACTTGCGCGTAAGGCCGGGATGCCTCGCCACGTACTCCCTCGCCTTGAATTCCTTTTTGTGGAGCCTGTAAATTGCGATGCGAGAGGCAAGGCGCCTCGCGTCCGCAACGATGCCTCTGCGAGTCACGATGGAACCGGGGCAATAGCGCCGAAAATAGAATCTTTCGGAAATCACTTTCACACGTTGCGAGGCCAGTGTCGCAAGCGGGGAAAAATAGTCGTCCTCGTGAACCAGGCCCTCGCAGAAGCGCAATCCAGAATCCCTCAGGAAAGCAAGCCTAAAGAACCGGAACGGAACGCATACGGTCTTGTTGTTCAAATCGCATAGGCGCTCCTGGAGCTCGGCGCCTCCAAAGACGCGGCCACAGGTCTCCTCTGGCATCGTCAAGCCGCGTTCCTTCCGCCGGCACTCGCTCTCCGACATGCCCGGATCTTCGAAAAGACATTGACATCCAAACACAAGCTGATCGAGTTCGTCTCGCTCACATATCGAGAGGCACTTCTCCATCGCGTCGCCTGAAATGTAGTCGTCGCTGTCGAGGAAATAGATGTATTTGCCGGTCGCCGCATCCATGCCCGCATTGCGAGCCGCACTGAGCCCGGCATTGGCCTGCGAAATGAGCCGAATGCGAGGATCCGCCGCCGCATATTTCCGCAGAATAGCGGCGGAGCCATCCGTGGAACCGTCGTCGACGCAGATGATTTCAAGGTCCTTCAGCGTCTGCCTCAGCACGGAGTCAAGGCACTCGCCGAGGTATTTCTCGACGTTGTACACGGGAATTACGACTGAAACCTTTGGCATGGCGCACCTATCATGGAATTACGGCGTTTCCCTAACCTTGCGGTACTCATCCCTAAGTGCGATCAGGTTGTCAATGGCCTTGTCGATGGCGCATGGACTGCCTGTCTCGATGTCGACCCAGTGGGTGTACATCAGATAGAATATGTAGAACACTTCCTCAAGCGTCCGGCGGTTTGTACGGCGCGGATTTTTCTGTTTGTCAATGGTTAGTCCCCATCCTGCGTAGAAAGGCATGCCGTACACGTGCACCTCCTTGCCCGCCATCAGCGCCTCGAAGCCCATCTGCGTAGAACACACATAGACCTTGTCGACGATTTCCATAAGCGAATAGGGATTTACCGGCATCGTAACGCGGAAGACATTTCCCTCCTCCCGTACATCAGTGTAATAGCCGCCGCGCTTGCCCGTCATCGTGTCGGGATGGGTCTTCACGAGTATGTCGGCATCGGGGATCTCTCGTTTCGCATCCTCAAGCATATCCGCAAACGTTCTGTCGCTTCCCCATCCCTTCGCAATCGCCATGTCCCCGTATGACTGGTCGACGACAAGCACCTTGCGGTGGCTGGGTCGTCCAACCTGCGGGACAAAAACAGGCTGATGGTTGTATTTCGTGAGTTTAGCGGCGACGATCCTCTCCATGACCCGTCGCGCTTCCGTGCGCTGCGCATCCGTTAGGCATAATGCCGGATCGTTCAGCATATTCTCGACTGAGCTTGGCCGAGTCGCGTCAAAATAATGCCCGAGCGTATCAAACACAACCGAACACCCGTGCCTGTATCTGTCTGGCGCGGAAAGATTCGCCCAAGTGTCCGCGCTACGCAGAAAGCCATCTTCGCACACGACAAGCACGGCATCCATCTTCGCAGCGAGTGCACTTGCGCGGACATTTGCCGCAACACCCTTCGAGCCCCACATGAAGCAATAGTTAAGCCCGTCGGGGACGACCTTCGACACCCACTTCATCTCCGTCAAAGACTGCATGACGACTTCATATTCACCAGCATAAAACCCCGTCCCATGCGCATTGCCGTCAAACGTTAGAACACCTCGTTGGCGGTTCCGCTCAAGCAACCCTTCGGCAGCCCACGGGAAAAGCGCCTTCGCGCGGTCTTTCCATCGCGCGGTCTCAGCAGCTGAATGACGCCCGAGCAAGGCACCGACCATGGACTTTGCCTTGTCCACGAATGAACTCTTCTGTCTGTCTCTCATAATGTCGATCCCTTTCTGTCGAACAATGCGTCAACGCGTTTCACAAAGGTATTTTCCCTATCTTTCAGCAGCTTTCTGCGCACCATCGTCTCTGCGGCGAACCAATCGCGGTCCAAGGCCTTGGAAAGAGCCGCATCGAACTGCGCCGGCCAATCAGGCGATGACAGATTCGTTGAACACGACTCCACTCCATACTGCTGCATCGCCCCAAAATTCTTGTGCACATAATAAGGCGAATACGCAAGGCTTACGACTGGTGTCCCTTCGCCAACCGCAAAGATGATTGGATGATGCTTCATCGTCAGCAGGATCTCCGCATCGGCGATAGCACGTCGTATCTCGCGGAATCTACCGACCGCAGGAAACACATCAATTACCTCGCCAGGGAAAAGCAACCGATATTCCGCCGCACTCTTAAGATCGGACTTGTGCATAGCCAAAAATACAACCTTCTCAATCCTAGTGGCCTTACGCGTCTTCTCGAGTGCCAAATGAACACTTTCCAGTGCCGATGCTTTTTCAGACCTATCCTTCATCCCCCAAAAATGGAAATTAACTGCAATGTACCTCCCATTGACTTGGCGCCTCGCCGCCTTTTCGCAGAAGAGCGCGTCGTCGTGCGTAAGCAGCACATGATCGCCAGATATCCCGATTTCAGCAAGCGCTTTTAACGAGTCCTCGTCATCGCGCAGGCCTATTACGCCGATATCCTTAAAACCCCAATGAGCGAACTTGCGCTCGAGTGGTCCGTTCCACACGCCAATAGTCTGCCCGCTCATCGCCACCGGCACGCCGAGCGTCTTCGCAAGCCGGCAGAGGACCATTCCCTCCCACAGGCGCGAGCGCGTGGCGCCGGTCAGGTATCCGCCGCCGCTGAAGTAGAGAAGAGAGCACTGCGAGAGCTGCTGCAGGAACGACGCGCGCCTCGCATTGAGGAACCACGTCTTCATGTTGCGCTTGACGAGATGCGCGTTCAGGAGAAGAAGCGCGGACACCGCCAGGAATCCCAGTTTCCTTGTGCGCGAATTCAACTTGTACCAGTCGTGGCGTCTCGTATGGTTGTAGAGCAATACGCGCGGCGCGTAGTCGTGGGCGAAGCGCGGATGCTCGCCGAAAGAAAAATCGGGGTTGGGGGTAAGATCGCGTATCTGATAACCCGGATACCGTTCGGCGAGAAGCCTCAGCGTCACGGCGCACTGCGCCTCGTCGCCCGCGTTGCCGTAGCCATGCCCTCCGACGACAAGTATCGTCTTAGTGCGCAGCCCATTGCGTTCTTTCCTGTTGCCGGCCATATCAGATCGTTGCGACAGTCCGCTTGGGAAGCGACTTGAATCGCCCCTCCCTGGGGGCGGCGGCAAGCTCGTCTTCGGCATGTATGGTCGTGGTCGTCATCGCGATTCACCTTTTCAGTCAAAGTTGTGCACATTATATATCAACGTGCGCCACGGGTCAAGGGCATGGGCGATCTCAAGGCAATGCGAAGCGACGGAAGAGCACCACCGCCCACGACGCGCAGACGAGCGCGATCGCAATGAAAACAGCCGCGCTGCCGTAGTCCTTCGCCCTTTTCGCCCGTTCATCCCAATCCTTCGTGACCATATCCACGGTTTCCTCGACTGCGGAATTAAGCAGTTCCACCATCGGCAGCGTTAAATAGACTACGAGAAGCACTCCCGTCTCGGTCCATGTCCTGGGTATCGTCAATGCCAGGACAAGATTTAGAATGCCCACCAGGCATTCATGCCGGAAGGCCGCCTCGCGGCGAAAGCATTCCGAAAGCCCGTCAAGCGTTGCCGACATCGCCTTTCTTGCGTGGCTGAGCCCCTTGTCCTTGTTTCCCATCACCGAGACTCCTTTCCTGCCGAGGGCGACGCCTCCATAGGCCGGGCGGACAGAAAATTGCCGCCGTCGACACCGTCCGGGCAGCCCTTTACGCCAGCGAGTTCAAGCATGCCCTCCATCAGATGGCTTTGGCGCAGCGGGGAGTCCTTTGCCGCCTCGACGCGCGCGGCGGTTTCAGGGAACGCCGCGCGGTATTCTGGCGAAAGCCAGATCAGCAGCGGTATTTCGTAGACGTCGCGCGACTTCACGTCGCGCCATACATGGGAGTCTGGCGATTCGCCGTGGTCGGACACGTAAAACACAAATGACGGTTCATGTAGCTCCGCCACCTGACGAATGATAGAGGAGACGATAAAATCATTGTAGGCCACAGATGTATCATACCAGTCTATTTTGCGTCTCGCCTTTGGTTCAAGATGCGCCGCCGTATCAGGCCATTGGCATTTAAAGTATGCAGGGACACGCTTTTCAGCCGGGTGGTGGCAACCGTACAAATGGATGAAAAGCGCAAATGGATCTGTTTTGCTTTCAAGGCATTTCTTGATCTCTGGCAGGGCAACTTCGTCCGGCAAAGTCCCAGGGACATTGTCGCCCTGGAGAAATTTCGCTTCACCGCAAGAGCGGAAGATGAATGTCCCAACAATATCCTTGGCTTGCCAATGCCCTTGGCATGATACAAGCGATGTTTGGTAGCCGGCTTTTTTCAGCAGAGCAGGGAAAACATCCCGCACATCACGCCCACGCCCGAGTTCGCCGTCGGTCAGCAGCGAACAGAGCGCCTCCGGGGTCGTTGAATGATCTGTCGTCAGGTCGGTGAAAACCACGAGCCCCCCTTCATTTCGCAGAGCATCCAAGGCGGGGGTCGTCTTCCTCGAATAACCGTAAAGGCTCATGTGGCTACGAGTCAGCGATTCACCTATGACAAAGATGCAGAGCGGAGCTTTCTCCGGGTGCTTCAGATCATACGGCGGCGCGTCAGAGCTGGCACGGGCCAAAGCTTGGTAGGATTTCCAGTTTACCACGGTATCGGTAGGCAGATGCAACAACAGAAGCGATCCGCTGATACGGTTCCAGGTGTGCGGGATGTTAAACAGATTGCGAACCATCATGCATGAGACGAACGCAAAGAAAAGGGCCAGAAGAACAGATATCGCGGAAAACCTGGATGTGCAACTGCGTTTACGCACGAAGAAGAGAAATGTCGCCGCCACAGCAGCCAAGAGCAGAACGGCAAGGGCCACGTTCCACAAAGACAGCATGTCTCCACAGAATTCCGACAGTTCCTCTTTTGATGTCGAAAAGAGAATCAGCACCCAGTTCCCGCTAAGTACCATGTGAAAATTCAAGGCAGTCCAGCATTGCAGCCCCTCGATCAGTACCCAGAAGGAAAAGAAAAACGGAGCGACAAATCTTGCAAAACTTCCCAACAGGAGAGCCACGGCGACAGACATGCTAGAATAGAATATGCAAAGTTTGACGGCCAGCCAATACTTTGGCCACAAGACATACAAACGGATCCCCTGGTCGAGGGTGCAAAGAACGAGCGTGAACGCAATCCACCAGCGTATGCCCCATAGTCGCCATGCTACGCCACGAATGGCATCGATCATGACTTTCCTAGCGCTTGTGCCATGCACCGAGCCTCTACCGCCGAACAAAACGGACGACAGACACGGCCAGAACCGGCGGATCAGAATTGCGGCGGCCGTCGGCAGCACCACGGCGGCGGCGGCGGCGGCCATCATCGCAGGGATGGACTTGTTACCATGCACACGCATGAAGCCGTCAAGTGCAAACGTGACGAAGAAGTGCATGACATAAATCGGGAATGACAGCGACATCATCCATGTCGGCCATTTGCCGGCCGGCAACGCCAGCCACATGCCGGAAACAAGAAGCGGAATGGCAAAGCAGAGAAGTGAAAGCGGGTCGCCCTTCCGGCTGCTTATGCAGTATGTGCGAAAAACAACGAGTCCGGCACCTGCGCAGAACAGGAATACGCCAAGCGCACGATCCCGCAGTCTTGTCGCGACGGGGATTCCCGTCCGCCTCAACATTACACCAAGGCAAAAGTATGCGGCGCCGAACAGCGATATGCCATAGTAGAAGAAATGGTTTACAGAACTGCTGCGCAACCCGTTACGGTGAGGACTCACGACATAATATGCCACAAAAAGGCCTATGACAGATAGCCAGCCAGGGCGTCGGCGCGTGGCAGCGGCTACCAGCGGCGAGAAAAGGATGAGTATAAAAAGTGCGCGAACATACCACAGCGGGGTAAGAAACGGAGGTCCAAGAAAATCCAGGCCAAGAATATGCTTGAAGTTTGTTGCGGAATGTCCAAGAGCAAAGAAGAAACCGTTTTCAGAGGCGTTCAAGACGGCAAAACCTATCTTGGCGAATGCAAAAAACAACGCGCTCCACAAGAGGTAGGGGACAGCAAGCGTAAAAAAAAGTTTCCCCACCTCGCGCCGCCACCATCCCTTTTCATCGAAGTGGCGCGACAGGAAATAGCCGGATACGGTGAAGAAGAAAGGGACTGCCATGCAGCATATTCCGAAGCGGGTAAGGCGGACAAACCACCATGAACCACTTCCGAACTTTGAATTCCACGCAACATGCGAAAGCGCCACCAGGCATGCGCATATCAGGCTCATGACGGCGATCTTCGAACTGGTTTCCTGTTCCGTTGCAATCTTCATGTTGACTTTTCCTTTTATCACAACCAGATAC
This sequence comes from uncultured bacterium, assembly GCA_902775595.1. Classification (GTDB taxonomy): domain Bacteria; phylum Verrucomicrobiota; class Kiritimatiellia; order RFP12; family UBA1067; genus UBA1067. The sequence goes on from CACYNF010000020.1 coordinate 15,846, forward strand.
GACTACCCCAGCAGCCACGGTACGGGAACGGCATACGCATTGCCGCCCAGCGACTCCACGCTCTTCGACTGCGCGGCAACAAGACGGCACGCCACCGGCTTGTCCAGAATCCCGTCAAGCGCCATCAAATGCCGCGCATCATGACGCGAAACGGCGGACGACTGCTTTATCTCTACGGCGACATAGCCGGCGGGAGTTGCTATCAAAAGATCGACTTCAAGTCCGTCTGCCGTCCGAAGATGATACGCTTCGACGTTGGCGTCCGCGAAATGCATCTGCTTGAGCATTTCCGCGACGACCGCGCTTTCAAACGCATTTCCAGGCAGAACCCCCTCGTACCCGGCGACCGTCCTCAAGATCCCTGGATCGATGAAATGCAGTTTGGAAGACTTCACAAGCCTTTTCTTCCGGTTGGCGAACCACGGACGCAGCAAAACAATCTGGTACGAACGCTCAAGGTACTGCATGAACCTGGCGGCTGTTGACGGCGCAATCATCGCGTCGCGCGCAATGTTGGCGATGGAAACAATTCCGCCCGTCTGGAGCGCAAGCGATTTCTGCGCAAGGACGAACGGTTCAAGATCCTTGAGCCGGACAAGATCGCGCACATCGCGCTGGAGATACGTACGGGCGTAGTCCGCCAGCCATTTGCGCCGTTCCTTGTCGTCCATGCCAAGTTCGTCGTTCCACACGGCCGGCATGCCGCCAAACGTGAGGTACTTTTCCCATGTCAGCGTCGCGGCGGCGAACTGCGGATCGACAACCGGCATTCCCCTAAGAATGTCTTTCGCCTCGCCTGGATTTGCAAGCAGTTTCTGCCAGCGCGATTCCCGGATTTGTCCGTCCCAGCCGGTCGTACCGCATTCCGGGAGCATCAATGGATCCAGCTCGAAGATGGACACTCTGCCTGCCAACGTTTCCGAGATGTGTTCCATGAGAAGGATCTGGCTGGAGCCGGAAAGGACGTAGCGACATTCCTCGTGCGCGTCGTGCGCCGCTTTGACAGTCTCGAACATGGACGGCATCTTCTGGACTTCGTCCAATATCGCCCGTGGAAAGCGCAAAGCCATATCTTCGGCGGTAAGCGAGGAAAACTGCGCACGCACAATTGGGTCATCGAAAGAAATATAGGCAAATTCGGGGAAAATCGTCTTGAGCAACGTTGTTTTGCCCGTCTGCCGAGCGCCGGTAAGCAGAATCAATCTACCGAGCGGCCTCCCCGCCACTTTTTGAATCACCTCTTTTATGCGCCTATTTTTCATATTCGATAGTATAACACGCGATTCCCTAATTGTCAATCGCCGTTTTTACGCCAAAATGCACTTTTCAATCGGCGATTTTACGCTGGATTCTTGTGCTGTGGCATTTTGCGTTTTCGTCCGCCGGACGAGGCAATCGTCAAGACCTTGAAGACGACAGCCGTCGCGAACGGACCAAAATGCGCGTATGTCCAGCGCGTGAGCCAAGCCGTTAGTACCTGTCGAAAATGCCCATTGCGGATGTTCGCAGGGGAGAGAACGCTTCGCTTCAATTTCGTTTCGGCCTCGTCCAGTTTATAGACGAGCTGGGGCTTCTGCATTTGCGCGACTTCCGGCGTTTCAAGCGGTGACGTCTCGAAGGCGCAGGCGGCGAAGGCATTCCGCATCTCTTCGCTGCGGATTATCACGACGGACTTTCCGAGCGGGTCGGCAATCCATTCCTTTTTGCCCCATGCGTCCTTCACGCTGATGTCCGCCTCCACGCACCAGAAGTCCGGGCATTTGCAGCATGCAGGCACGGCGAACGCATACGAGCGCCAAAGGCGCGTCCAGCCGTTTTTGTTGCGATTGGCAAGATGTAGGTTTGTCCCGTCTTCCGCGGCATAACACGAGTTGAAATTCCCCGCATCCTTGATGCCGGTTTTGTCGCGGAAATCAACGGTGTAGCGGGCGTCCTTCGCGATGCGCTTGCGGTCGGCGAAATAGTCGGCGAACTGCGGCGTCACGTTGTGCGAGCAGACGAGCGCGCATGTATAAAGCTTCATCTTCCGGTAGCGCGGATGCTCCGCGAAGAGCGTCTTCACGCCGCGAACGACGCACGGCGTCCCCGTCATGAAACAACGTGCGCCATCCTTCAGGGAAAGGAGCGCATCAGAGAAATCGATCGGCTCGTAGATGCTGCCGCGGCCCGCGTCCACCTCGTCCGCCGTGTGCGAGACAGCCGCCACGCCGTGCGCCTCGCCACGGCCGGAGAGAACGCGCCTCACGTGGATGACCGCATCGATTTTCCTTTCTTCGAGGAGCTTGAGAGCGATAGCCGTCGCGATGCCGCCGGACGCACTTCTGCGGCGCCCGTCGTCGTTGCCCGAATCCCAGCAGAGAAAACTCCGCGCCAGAACGCCTTCGGGCGCGATCGGCTGCGCCCCGCGCGTCCGTGCCGCGCTCGCGGCCATCGCGGCAATCTTCGCGGGCGCATTAGGGCAGAACTTCGCGCACAGCCCGCATGACGTGCACTTCTCCCTGTCGATCGATGGTCGCCTGACGAGATCCCGTCCGGCGACCATTTCAATCGCGCCGTGCGGACACGCCGCGCGGCATATTCCGCAGCCAATGCAGAGATGTTTCTTCAGCGTGCCCTCGACCGTCATCGCGAAACCCTTCTGTAAACCGCGGAAAGCACCGCATCGCAGACAGGCAGGCGCTTTGAAAGCGCCGGACGCACAGCCCGCAGCATGTCGGCAAGAGCCTCGGACCGGAAGCCTATCGCCAGTGCGGCGTAGACTGCCAGCGCGGTGGGAACGCCGCAGAATATCCTCATAATGGAACAGCTCGGAAAGGGCATGCCCGCCGCAAAGGCGGCGGCGGCGGAGATGCCGGCCATCGACAGCGCGGGGAGGACGTCAAGCATCTGCATCCGGAGCGTATAGCCGAGGTATCTCCAGTTCGGAAACGAATTGACGAGAAGGCGGCCTATACCGACGGAGAAAGTTCCGCTCGCCACGAAGGCGTACACGCCCCACCGGTAGGATATCGCCATGGAGGTGATTCCGATTAGCCGGTTTATTATCGTCAGCGCCATAAAGACGTTGCTGTGTCCACGCGCGACGATGGCCTGCACGTTCACGGTGCTGAAAGGCCTTACCGCACACGAGAAGCAGGCCAGCCGGAGGAATGGGGCGGAGGGCAGCCACTTCTCGCCAAACAGCGCAACTACAAGCGGCTCGGCGACGACGGCAAGCACGGACATGGCAGGAAAAACGAAGAACGTAGAACTCCTGATCATTCTTCTCATGGCCGAGCGAAGTCTGCCAGGGTCGTCCTGCATCTTCGCCAGCGCCGGGAACGAGACACGCGCGATTGTCGAATCCACGGTGCTCATCATAAATCCCGCAGTGTGGCTGCCTTTGCGTATAAACCCAAGATCGGCACGTGAAAAACACTTTCCCGCGACAAGTGTGTAGAGGTTGGCGTACAAATCCCTGACAAGCATGCCAACGAGCATCTTCCAGCCGAACGAGAACATCTGCCTGGCGCTGTCCCGCGAGAATGTCATCGTCGGGCGCCAGCGTATGACAAGCTGTCTGGCCGCTACACCTGCGACTCCTCCCGCGACAGAACTCCAAACCAGCGCCCATGCACCATATCCGCAAAACGCCATCCAGATTCCAGTAATTGCGGAAACAAGCGTAGTAGCCCAACTGATGCGGAAGCTCAGCTTGAACTTCATTTTTCTCGCAAGTTCCGCGCCCTGGACCCCGTTCATGGCATGAAAGAAAATCGAAAGCGACAGGACGCGGAGCATGGGCTTCAGTTCCGGGATTTCGTAGAACTCGGCCACAAACGGCGCAGACAGGAAGAGAGCGGCGTACAGCACAAGCGAAAGCACTATACTTATGTAGAACACAGTGTTGAAGTCGTCCTGCGTAGCATCCCTCTTCTGCACAAGGGCGCGTCCGAGCCCGCAGTCAACGAGAACGTTGCCAAGCGCAATCATGACCGACAAAAGCGCAACCGTGCCGTAGTCGTTAGGAGTCAGGAGCCGGGCTAGGACAAGCGTGACGACGAAATGCGCTGCCTGGATGCCGAACTTCTCCATCAGCACCCAGAAGACGCCCTTCGCGACCTTGTCTGTCAGTTTGCCCATCTGTCTGTCATGTGGCTCCGCGCCACTTCATCAGCGCGCCGAGGGTGACTATGTCCTCGGGCGTCGTGATCTTCACGTTGCCGCGGTTTCCGGGGACGAGGTGCACCGGGATGCCGAGCGCGAAGCAGATCGTCGCCTGGTCGACCATCCCCGCGTATCCCCCGGGGCGCGAGCGGATGCGCTCGTGCGCGGCGATTATGCCGCGGAGCCGGAAGCTCTGCGGCGCCTGGGCGGTGTACGACTCGCTGCGCTGCGGGATGGAATCAACGCGCGCACCGTCCTTCGAAAGCACGATCGTCTCGTAGCACGGCGTATAGGTCACTGCGCTGCCGTATTTCTCAACGGCGGCTATGTTCGCGGAGATCACCTCGGGAAGCACGTATGGGCGCACCCCGTCGTGGAGCAGCACGATGGAGTCGGCGCTCTCGCGTTCCTCGACGAACTTGAGCCCGGAATATATCGAGTCCTGCGCCGTCGCGCCGCCGATCGCCACGCCACGCAGCTTCGACGCCCCGTATTTCGCCGCGATGCCCTTCGCCCTCTCGACATGGTCCTCGCCGACAACGAGGTAGATGCCATCTATCATCGGATGACGCTCGAACAGTTCTAGCGTATGCGCGAGCACCGGCTTGCCGTCGAGTTCCAGATACTGCTTCGGAACCGGACCGCCCATTCGTTCGCCGCTTCCGCCGGCAAAGACTACCGCAAAATTCATTTGCGGATATTATACCATAATAAAGCCGACTTTTGCGGGTCAACGGGCGCCTCGCATGAACACCACCGCGTACACGGTGCGGAAGAGAATCCAGATGTCCATCCACGGCGACCAGTTTAAGACATAGTGCACATCGAGCGCCACGCGCCGCCGGTAGTCCGTGTCGCTCCTTCCCGACGCCTGCCAGAGCCCCGTGATGCCCGGCTTTACGGAGGCGAACGTCTCGTATGACGAACCGTAGTAATGGACTTCCTTCTCGACTATCGGCCGCGGGCCGACGAGCGCCATGTCACCGGCAAACACGTTGAAGAGCTGGGGGAACTCGTCGATAGACGTCTTGCGCAGGAACCTGCCGAGCGGTGTGACGCGCGGGTCGTCCCTTAGCTTGAAGCTGGCATCCCACTCCGCGCGCCGCGCAGGGTCGGACTCGAGAATCGCCTTGAGCCGCTCGTCAGCATCGGCGTACATCGACCTGAACTTCCACACGCGGATGGGCCGGCCCCTCTTCCCGAGCCGGTCCTGCCTGTAGAAAACCGGCCCGCGGCTTGTAAGCTTCACGAGAATCGGAACAACGACAAAGAACGGCGAAAGCACAATGAACGCGACAAGCGCGAGCACCCTGTCGAGGATCTGCTTCTCCATCCGCAGGGCGCGGAAGTGGCGCTGGTTCACCATCTCGATCCCGCCCAGGCCGTCAAAGGACACAATCTGCCCGCCGCTTACGGGGAACGACGAGCCGCTCGGCATGTACTCGATGTGGGAGAAGAGGTGTACGAGCTCCGGCATCTGACAGCGAAGAACACGGGGGTCGAGGCAGCTTACAAGCGTCTTGACGCCAGTCTCTTTCGCCGCGGCGGCAACCTCCGCGATATCCGCGCCAAGCGTCCTAACGACGCGGAAGCCGAGATACGAATCCACCGAAAGGGAACGCTCGAGCCTGCGGACAAGATCACCTTCGCCAGCGAGAATCACGGGGATTCGCGCGAAGCCGAGCACGAACGCCGCTCTCCGCGCGAAATCCCTGAACGGCTGGGCGAGGAACGCGGCGAGACAGCCCGATATCACGATCACGGCGCGGGAGTAGTGCTCCGTCGTCTGGTACGCGAGCGCGAGGTAGGCGATGAGCCCGAGGTGCGTGAGGAGCGACGAGCCGACGAGCCGTCTGAGCTCCTCCGGCGGCGTCACAGGAGCCGCCGGATGCATCACGCTGCCATGGTAGAGCCGAAACATCGCGTTAAGCGCGATGTATACGAGCACAACCGGCCAGAGACGGAGATAGAACTCGGCGCCGTACTTGTAGTGCCCGGGACCGAGCGCTCGATAGGCCCACACGGTGAACGTCCAGACGCTGAAAAGGCAGACGGCGTCGGCAGCCATCAGCACCAGGACGCGAAATCTGCCGTCAAACCGAGTCACAAGGCCTCCATCACTCTCCGCCGAGCGCATAGTGCATCCAATCCGCTATGTACAGCTCCATGCCCGGCACTACCTTCACCCAATCCGGTGCGTCGGCATAGGCAGAGGAATGGTACCATGTCGCGAATTCGCCGATCACGATACGGACTTCGCACGCCTTCAGAAGCGGCGGAGGAACCGCCTGCGGCGGGAACGGCGGCGATATGAAGACGACCGCCCTTGGAAGATTCTTCCGCGCCTCGGGGTCGGCGCTGATTTTCTTAAGCCAATCGTCGCCGGCCTTGCCTGCAAGAACGAGTCTTTCGATCCTGAAAGCGCCGGGGAGGTCCTCCACGGAGTCGACGCAGCCGACGCCTGGCGCGTGCGGATGGTTCTTCATGTACCTTCGCACGTCCTTCCAGCAGAGCACCCCGCCCAAAGACAGACCGTCGTCCACGATCCATATCGTCGGGTTCTTATACTTGACCATCGTCCGCTCTCCGTCGCGGAACACTTTGACTTCAGGCCTCTCGCGCGCGACGCCGGCGGCATACAGCGATGCCAGCACCAGCGCAGACAAGACCGCGGAGACCGCAATCGCGACAGCGTACGGCTTCGGCTCGCGCCAGGGGCGCACCATGACGAGCGGAACGCTTGCAAGGATGACGGCGATCCAGAGCGTCCAGTCGGACATAAGCGGATTGAACGACGCGGTAACGCCCCAGGCAAGCCACATCGCAAGAGGAAGCGCATCTCGCTTTCTTGCCAGATGGACGGCTCCCCACATCAGGACAAGGAGCCATCCGAACACATACAGAAAACGGCCAAACCACCCGCAGGAGGCAAGGCGAGTCAGATGGTCGCATATGAGCGAGCCGGTAAGCGCAACGACATGGAGAGGCTGGTACCAGCCAAGGTAGGACCTCCCTATCTTCATGCCCCCGCCTGTCCAACCGCCGGGCGCGTCCACTAGCATCATCGGCGTGTTCTGCGCGATCTCAAGGCGTATCTTGTTGCTCCACGAGCTGCGCCCCCTGAAGCCGCGCGAAAGGAAATGGGAATCCTGCAGGCACAGCCACGCTACGGCAAGCGCAATGACGGCCGCAACCGCAATCCAAACCCTCTTCCGCCGAAGCGCGAGGCAGATCTCCCGGAACCGCGAAAGCGCAAAGCAGAGAAGAGCCAGCGCAAAGCCAAGCATCGCGCCGCGCGAGCCTGCCCACGCAAGACAGCCCACGGCAAGCGCAAAGACAACGCCGCACACGATCCGGAGCGACCGCCGCCGAACGAAGAAAAGGACGCCCGCGAGCGCCAGAACTGCGATTTCGCAGTAGAGCATCGCAGATCGGTTTGGATTCGGATATGGGAACCGAAGACGTCGGCTTCTCTTCCACTTGCGGTCGAACTCCCTGTCAATCGCACTTTTCGTGCCCGGCGGAATCGGCACAAGCGCCTTCAGTATCGGCGACTGCTCCTCGGGAAGAACAGGACGTGGCGCCTCGTAGTCGAAGGAAACCGGCTGCGAACCCTCACGGGAGAAGCCCACGAGTCTGCCGCGTTCGAAGAGATACGAGATTCGTCCTCCCTTAACATCAGGCCCCGACTCGACCGCCACTGCATCCTTAGCGAAGCGCCCCTTCCATCCTCTGACGCTGGCGAGCGTGCCGGGCCTGGCATATATCCGCTCGAACTCGCGCGTAGACCCGTCCGGCTGGCGCATCCGGTAGATGAGGCTGTTTTCCGGCGCAATGTACATCCCGAGAGCCTTCTCGGGATTTTTTTCGGGATTGAAGCCAAGCGAATCTGCCGCCGCCCCGGCCATCATCGGCAGGACGGCAAGCAGAAACGCCTTGGCGACAGGGAACCTCATTCCCCGTCGTCGGGAACCGACGCCTCGTTCCAGTCGCGGTCGATCTGGACGGCAAGGATGTCGAAGGGAAGCGATTCCGTCCACGTAGAGCTGACCTTGTGAGTGAAGAAGCCGGCGGTCCACACGTCCGCATCAAGCGCCACGGCGCCTGCGTCGCGATTCATGAGCAGCACGCCGAAGTGCTTGATCTTCTTCGTCCCCGCATACGTCAGAGTTCCGGTCGCAAGACCTGTCGCGCGGGCGAGCGAATATTTCATCGCGCTCGCCGAATCGCCCGTAGTGGCCCCAAGCTTGACGGAATTCCCCGACAGCGTCACCGAAACGCCGTCGAGCTCGAAGTCGCGGTCCAGGTAGTAGCGCTGTAGGTTGGGAATCGTGTTGTACCAGCCGCCGGCGGGTTCAAGTTCAAGGTCGAGCATCTCGCCAGAAAGCGTAGCGGAGGCACCGTCCTTGTACCAGCGAAGCGTAGTCGCAGAATCGAGAATCGAAGCGGTATATCCGTCCTCGCCCTCGGCCCAGGAGATCTTCGCGATTCCGCCGAACGAATACGAAGCGGAGCTGAACGCGAGCGGGATGTAGAGATCGCAGCTCTCGGGGGTGTTGAGATCCCCGACAGGCGTCGCAGTCGAAGAGCCGGAGACGGCCGTTCCGTCGGCAAGGCGTCCAGCGACTTTCACGCCGCCCTTTGCATCGACCGTAAGAGTCAGGTAGCCGTGCCCGGCCGGGACACCGGAATCTTCCGTCACGCCGGGGGCGGCAAGCGCCACGGTGTAGTACCCCTTGAAGGGCTCGAACACAGCCGCTGCGTTGGCAAGGCCGGAGTTGTTGCGGTAGAGTTCGGCGATATAGTTGGCTTCCGCAATGATAGCCGTCTTGCCGCTGTTCGGCACGTTAAGGCGGAGCTCCACGGAGCCGACGCTGTCGTCAAAGGCGTCAAGATCGTCTGTCGACCAGTCCTTGAGCGTCACGACGAGCGTTCCGGTGCAGGCCACCTTGGCCTTCTCCTTCTTGTCGATCGCCATGGGAATCGTCACCTCGAACGTGCGGCTCTCGCTGTCCGCCGACCCGTCGACGACTTCGTCGAGACCGGTCTTGGAGCCAGTGTACGTCTTGCCTGCTATGACGGCCTTCGCCGAAAGCTTGCCAGCGGACGTCGCGGTGAGGGTTATGAGTCCTATGCGCGGCGCACCGATCTCGAGGGCAGAACCGTCCTCCGTCAGCACACCACGGAACGAACCGACGGATGTGCCGAGCGGGATGACCTCGAATGTCATCTTCAGCGTCGTCCCCCAGATGGGCTTCTTGGCCGTTCCGGTCGCCGTCTGGAGAAGGCAAGTGTAGGTCCCTGCCTTGGTCGGCGTGCCGCTCACGATGCCCTTCTTCTCCCGCCCGTCGAGAGAAAGCCCAGGCGGCAGCGTGCCGGCGAGAACGCGGCTCATCGTCGAATTTCCGTCGCTTGGACCGACCTCAAAGCGCGTGTACATGCCCTGCACGAGTTGGATCGGCAGATCGTTCGTGATCGAGTCGTAGAAGTCCTTCCCGAACACGTCGACTCCGTCCGTCGCCGTCTCCTGGGCGTTCGCCTGGGCGGTCTTCGCATCATCCCATGCGGCTATCGTGGAGAAGTTCCATACAGCGGGGCCTGCCGTCCAGACAAGCGCGGAAGGATCGTTCAACGCGGCTGCAACCTCTTCCTTTGTATCGCCCGCGTACGCAAAGTCGAGCGCCCAGTAATACGTTCCGCCCGGGGCAATGGACTCAGCCGGCAGCTCGCAGGAGGTGTCGACCGTCGCGTTGGTGACGATTGTCGCAACAGATTTCGCGGAAGTGCCGATGCGGACGCGGTAGAACACGTTTTCGGCAGCAAGCTCCTCGGGCGAGATCCAGGCCAGCGCGCTTAGGTTGGTAGAGACGACGGCCTTGCTCATGGGATCGGCCGGGACGACGGCCTTGAAGGGCACCCACTTGTATGGGCTTCCGTCGATGTCGTTCAGCGTCACGTATGTCTCGGCATCTCCCTCCGTGAGCGTGAAGACGATATTCTGCTTGCCTGCCGGGACGATGCGCGCAAACCTGTTCTGGCTGTCGCCGGAGCAGACAAACGCCTCGCCGTTTCCGATCTTGCACCGGAGGACGCCTTCGCATCCCCCGGCAAGCGCAGGGTCGGCGGCGAAAAGCCCAGGCCCAGTCACCGTAAGCGACAGTGCGGCGGACGCGGCCTCAGCGGAACGCAGCGCGCCGTCTTCGTCGACAAACCAGGAGCCCTTCGTGCTCTTCGCGGTTACACCGCCGGACGTGGCCTCCTTGGCAAAAGTCGCGAAGCTCTTCGTCGCCGTGTCGTTGGCGATCTTGACCGTGATGGCGGACGCGGCAAGCGTCGGCTTGCTCCAGCCCTTGTATTCGCCAGTAGTGAGCGCGGCGAGCGTCACCGTGAACTGCTTTGTCAGTGCATAGTCTGTGCTGTCGTTGAGCGGAATGGACAGGCTCTTCTCGTCGTCGTCGCCATCCTCCCACTCGAGGACTTCGCTGAACGCGTCGACATCCTTGCCGATGACGGCGGTGTCCTTGTACTTCTTCTTGTTGCACACGACCGTCGCCTTGACGGCAACCCTGGTCTGCGCCGTGTATTTGCTGCGCCTGAGCGTGATCTCGGCGGTCTTGCCGGCAGTTGCAGTCATCACGGGCTTCTTCGCGTTCGCGAACGGCGTATCGTCGTCGCCGTAGTACGCGGCGCTTATGGTCCCCGCACCCTTGGCCGTCACCTCCGTCAGAGCGACCTTGGCTTCGTCGCGCGCGATGACGGCCGGGAACTCGTCGACCTCAATGTCGTCGGGGTCGATCTCCCACAGCTTCACGGTAAACGTCTTATTGCTCTCGACGGTCGCGACAAGGTCGGGAATCAGACGCACCTGGATCGTCTTGTCGGCCTTGTCACCGGCCTTCCATTCAACAATGCCGTTTGTCGGATAGTATTCCTTCCCGGGAACGGCGGCGTTCTCGTCGGTTCCGGACTGCGTCGCCCAGTTGACGCGCACGACACCTTCCTTGCCCGTGCGCTGGAGCTTCAGCGTCGCAAAGGCAGCGCTCTCCGCGACCGTGTACGTGGCGGCCGAGAACTTTACGCTGCCCGTGTTGAACGTGCCGTAGTCGAGCCTGTAGGACGAATCGGTCCTGGCGGCGTCGTCGACATGGGCGACCTTGAGGATGTAGGTTCCCGGCTCGAAGATGCGCTTCTCGACGCAGTCCGTTGCGGACACCACCTCGGCGCCGTCCTTCGTGATGGTGAACACCGCGTCGCCGATTCCGTCGAGAGTCGTGTCGATGAGGGAGAAGTTGTAGTATACGCCGGCGGCGGCCGTGAACTTGAAGTTGTCCTCGGGGTCGTCGGTCCAGAGAGTGCGCTTGGCTCCGACGGTCTTCCCGCCGGTCGCGGCGAGCGCGATTGCATACGCCTCGTCATCGTCCGACACCTGGACTTTCTTCTTCTTGATCGTAGTGGTGTACTTGTCGTAGCTGTCGTTGTATATGCCGAGCGCCGGCGTGATTCCAGAGGCGGCAACCTGGACGTTCTCCGCGGCAGGAGTGGAGAAGCCGCTCACGGCGTTATAGACGACCTTGACCGCGGCATTTGTCGGCACATTGACGATCGCGCCGTTGGGATACGACTTCTTGTCTGTCCCGATGTACCAGGAACCGTCGGTTCCCTTCGTCTTCACCTGCAGCATGCCGAGCGCGGAGCCGCTCTTGAAGGCGACCGCGTTCATTGAGTGCAGGGGGAAGTCGAGACCGAGGCCACTGTTCCCCTCTGAGTCCTTGACCCACACGCGCACATAGTAGACGGCGTTCGCCTTGGCCGTGAACGTAAGCGGAGTTCCGTCGTCGGCGGAGAAAAGCGATCCCGTCGCGGCGACCGCCGTCTCCTTGGTGCCCGAGAGCGTGAATACCTTTGCGCCGAGCGAGAGATCCGTCTCCGCCTCTTCCTCCACGAGCGCGGCGCGGAGACGGTAGGTTACGCCGTTGCGCACGGGGATCATGTAGCAGTCATACCAGTCGCCCATGTTGAAGACATGCGGCGTGCTGGACATTCCGGCGGCGGTGGCAGTCGCCACGACATCCGACTCGGCGGTGCCGCTCGCCGCGGCGAGAAGCGTCGCGGTGGATGCCGAGGCCTTGTCGTCCGTAGGATCGAAGGCGTCGCCCTGCGGCGCGGTTGCGCAGTTCACGGCGCGCAATGTGAACAAAGCGTCCGGCAGCGGTTCATCCGCGACTTCGAGAAGCGGATCGTACACGCCGACGTAGTAGTATCCCGAATAGGTTGCCGTTATGGCCGCGCGGCAGTCGTAGCTCTTGTTGCCGACGGTGCTGTTGTAGGCAAGCAGTTTGCCGTCCTTGTCGTACACGTCGAGTCTTATGCTGCCAGGAGCGTCCACCGTCTCGAATGCCCACCGTTCGCCCTTTTCCAGGTATATCCTGCAGAGTGACTCGTCTGCGACCTGGTCGTAGTAGTCGTGGGAGGCGTTGAGACGGCCGGCGAACACGGAAGCCGCAAAGGCGTTGTCGGCATTCAGGTCGGTGAACGGATGGTTCGCCGGCTTGCGCTGCGTCACAGTCATATACTTCATGGTGAACGCAGTCCCAACGTCGTCGCCGGAAACGTAGAACTTGTAGTTCGCCGTCGCCTCCGGGACAATCCAGTACTTGACGCAGTTGGTGGTGTAGCTGAAGTCCTGTATCGCGTCGACGTCGCCTTCGAAGTTGATGTCGATCGCCTCGTTCTCCTTCGTGGTGCGGACGACGTACTTGTACCCCTTGACAAGCTTCGCCTTGCACCAGTATTCGCCATTGTCGCCGACGAGCTTCGCGCTCAGCGACTGTTCCGCCGTCTTGAACGTAAGTGCCCTTGGCGCGCCCTCCTCGCCCGTCACGGTAAAGCTCTTGATCCCGTTCTGGTAGTAGAGCGTCGTCTTCTGCCCGACCTCGCCGTCGATCCTGACGTAGAATGTTACGCTCTTGGGGTCTCCGGGGTCTTCGCTCGTCCCGTCACCGTAGTCCCACGAACTCGACTCGAGGAAGCAGGCCTTGACGCCGCTGGAGTACTCCTCGTAGTCGAACGACGCCATGAGGAAGTCCTCGAAGTTCTCGCTCTCCGCGACATCGATGCCCAGGTCGTCAACGTCGCCGCCCTGTATCCAGATCGTCGCGGATGCACCGCGGTTAAGACGTATCTTGTAGTATGCGACGCCGAAGTAGTCGTCATACTCGCCCTCGTACGAGTCGTATTCGGCAGTCAGCACGACAGACTGCGACGATTTGAGGCTCATCGCCGCGGCCTCGCAGCTCCCGCTCTTCGCCGCCCAGAGGCTGGAGGCGGCCGCTACGGCCCATACAAACGCCAATGTCTTCTTCATGTCGGTGAGTCCTTTCCTTTATCGAAGATTTATCACTTGCCGGCTTCCTTGCCGACGGAGACGGCGCATCCGCGTCTCGTCGTCGTCGTCTTGACTCGACCCAGCGCGTCGACGTAGTCGATGTCATCGTCGAGCCATGCGGCTCCGCAGACCATCGGCCGCACTGTCGCCTCGTCGTCTCCGCCGCAGTCGGTGCAGCTTGTCGAGCCAAAACCAGGCAGCACGACGGCGCTGAACTTCATCGCGGCGAGCCCTTCGTTGCCCGCATTGACGGTCGGCAGCCTGAAGGACCCCTCGAACACGCCGGTCGAGGCCGTGAATTTCACGGTAAAGCCCGCAGCGGCGTTCTGCGCCTGCTTCGCCATCGAGTTGACCTTCTTCTTTGAATTATACGAGAACGTCAAGTCGTAGCCCGCGGGATTCCATGCCGCCGGCACATCGCCGTCGTAGAGCGCCCCCATCCCCTCGGGAATCGCGAAGAACGTCATGACCGCGGAAGGATCCTCCATCAGCGTGCGGACGATCTCGGAGAAGTCCTCGGTCGCGACATACTTGCCGCCGGCCGGATCAAGCGAGACCGCATAGCCGGCGGTCGTGGCCTTCTTCTCGGCATGCCGCCACTGCATCTTGCCGTCGACATCTCCGTAGACAACGCGCCTGAAGCCCTTGCCGGCCTTCGCGTAGTCCGCGGCGCGTTCGCGGTCGAGACGCATGACGCCTGCGACGGAATCAGCGGCCGACAGCGAGAGCAGAGGCAGTCTCGCGTTCGCCCACACGGGCGTCGTCAGCTCGTCGTCCCATTCGTACGGGGCAAGCGTCGCAGAACCGCTGAACTTGACGCCGTTCGGGAGCGTGCCAGCATACTTGACGACGCCGGTCTTTGCCTGCTTGGCCGTCATGCTCATCGCAAGGCTGCCGTCTCCTGCGCAGAGGGCGGTCCCCTCGAACGCACCGCTGTTCTTGAGGCTCACGGTGTAGCTGCCGACAAAATCGTCGGCTGGATTCGCTGCGCTGTACGCCTCGAACGGAATCTCGCAGTCGTATTCGTCGTCGAAGTCGGTTATCTCGACGGAGCCGTCGGCCTTCGCCGTCACGTCGAACGTCCAGTGCTGCGCCCCGGCCGTCACGCCGGCGAGGGTCGCCGTCAACGCGCCGTCAACTCCGCAGGAAGACCAGCTCTTCGAGGCGAACGACACATTCCCGAGGTTGATCGCCCTCAGTTTCGCGCTGATCTTGCCGGTGCGCGGAATCGTCAGCGTCATAAGGCCGTCGAGCCGCTTCGTCGTCTTGCCGATGACGCGGATATCCGAGAACGTGCGTGTCTTGAGAACGGAACCGTTCAGCGGCGACGTCGCGCCGGACTGCTTGACCGCAGGGTCGGAAACCTTCACCGTCACGGACAGCGCGAGCCCCGCGGTCTTCCCCTTCGAAACCCTGTAGACCGCCGTGAACCTGCCGGCGACCGTCGGGATGCCGCTGAAGGTGATCGCATCCCTATCGCTTGAATAAGTCGCCTTCACACCGCTCGGGAGAGACCCGCTGACCTTGGCAATGGAAAGAGCGCCGTCCGCATCGAGGTAGGCAGCATCGACATTGACAACGGCCTCGGGAACGGGGATGTATCGCACAGCCGCAATCTCCAAAGCGTCAGTCTCGAACTGCGGCGCGTTCGCGGGAACTATGGTGTACTTAAGCGTGCGGGTCGCGGAGTCGACCTTCGTGCCAGGCAGACCGGTAAGCGTGACCTTGGACGACGTCGCGCCGCTCGCCGGAAGCTCAAGCTGCACCAGCTGCGGCTCGGCGACGCGGCTGGGAAAGCCGACCTCCGATTCAGAGAGCGTGCCCTTCGTGGCCTTCAGCACGCCATCGATGTCGCCCTTCGTGCCTCCAACGCGCTCCACGGCAAGCGTGACCGTCGCGCCCGCGCGGGCGTACACCGTGCCTGCCTTCGCCAGCGGCGGATCGACGCTCGTCAACGAGAGCCGCCCCGGGGTCGCCTTGTCGTCGTCCTCGATCGTGAGGAGGAAGTTCTTCGCGCCGAGACCGGCATCGCTCGTCCCGTCCTCCTGCGTGAGGAAGAACCGGATGGTCTGGTTGCCGTCGGAATAGGGATTGTCGATGATTCTCACGACGGAAGTCCTGACGCTCGCATCGTTGTTGTCCCAGTGGAAGGGATGCCCGTCGTCGCTGAACTCGATGAGGTCAAGGAAGTTCGTCGTGGAATGATCGAGCCACAGGATAGCCGCCGCCTCTCCGGCCGCACCCCCGATGCGCGCGATTTGGATCTCGTATACTCCGTCGCCCTTCTCCTTTATCGATGCCGCGACCGGGTCAAACGAGATGACGCCAGTCTCCCAGATGCGATACGTGAACGCGTCCGCCGTGAGCGCGATCTTGGCCGTCGTCGTCTGGCGTGCGGAGTAGGTGTTGACGCTCCTGCCGATCGTGAAGTACTCAGAGAAGTCGACTGCGTTTGTGTCGACATTGCTGATGTAGTAGGTCTTGCCGGACGTGATGTTCATCGAAATCGCGAGGTTGCCGTCCGTGATAGTGCCCGCGAGCTCCTTGCCTGTCGGATCGGGCACGTAGACGATGTCGGACTCGAGCGTGTACCCCGCGACGGTAGAGCCGTCCTTGAGGAATGCGAAGTACGATCCGGGATCGGGGTAGCCGTTCTTGTCCGCAGGATAGGAGACCTTCACATAGCAGTTCGTCTTGGACTTCGGTATCTCGTAGCTGAACACCACGTCGTCGGCGAGATTCGTCGTGACTTCCTTGAGCGTGTCAAGCGCGCCGTTCGCGGTGCGGTTGATTAGGGCAAGCGTCACATCGGCATTCGCGCTCCCCGTCAGGCGGTAGGAAACGAGCGAACCTACCGCCGCGGCATCTACCTTGTAGTAATCCGCGCCGTCCGCAAAGGATAGCGTACCAGTCCTGGACTCGCGCGTGCCAATCGTCGCCGTCGCAGTCAAAACATCGTCGTTCGACTCTTCGTCGGCGTCGGTGGACGTCTCGAGCAGCTCCTTGATGCGGTCGACGTAGATTGGATTGGCCGAATTGGGGCTCACGTTGTTGAACTGGTATATGCGACCGGCGATTCCCGTGGCGAAGTCGCCCGCGGGCCGGAGAAGGATAAGCGCAGGGATGCCAGTCTTGAACTTCCCGGTCTTCTTGTTGGACGTCGCCATGCACTCGGGGCGGCACAGCCCATCCGGAACCGCGTTGTTGAAGAAAGCGGCATTGCGCGCGGCTATCTCCGCCGCCTCGTCCTCCGTTATGCCGTTGCGGGATATGTACCCCGCGCCGCCCATCACCTTGAGCTCGTCATTCGTCTCGGACGAGTAGTTGTAGGTATAGAATCTGGCGGAAGTCGCATAGGAGTCGTATGTGAGAAGCGAAGGCGTGGAAAGCCCGTCGGCAAGCTTCGGAATGTCTATTGCGACGCAGGCTATCTTCTTCTCCGTCGCCCACGTCTTGAACTCCGGCGTGTCAAGCACCCACTTGTCTGTCGCCGCGCAGTCGGGGCACCACTGGGAGCCGCCGACAAGAATCAGCGTTCCGCCGCCGCTCTGCTTCGCCACCTTGTTCGTGGCGACATCGATATCCATGGTCCACTCGCCCCATCCAAGCGTATCGACAGTCTTTTTGCCGACCCAGGTCGGGTTCGAAGGCGAATTCTCGATCTCGCCAACATAGTCTATGTGGTTAGTTGCAACAGTCTCGAGATTCGTGGTCCCTCCGAGAATGAACAGCGTGATCTGCTTGCCGATGTCGCCGTTGTTCAGCTCGGGAATATCAAGCTCAAGCGTCGCTTTGCTCTGCCCAGCAGCCCAGATGACGTCGTTAGTAGTGACAGACGTGTTGGAGACCGAAAGCTGCAGAAGCTGCGCGGCCGCGGAATCGGGATACACGGCGACGACCTTGTTCGTATAGACCGTGGCGGCCGCCGCGGAATTGGTGCGCGTCAGCGGAACCGTCAATGTGCGGGCGTCTCCTGGTGCGGAAACCTGCAGACGTGCATTGGGGGCGTCGGCAAAGCCGAACTCGCCACCAGTATAGGCAGGCGCCGGATTCGGGTCATAGGCATACAGCTTGTATATACTCTTGGCTTTGCTGACTGCATGCTTCGCACCATCAGCCTTGTCCTTCCAGCCGTCAAACTCGTCGCCAGTTATCGCCTTGTCAATCAGCACCTTGTCAGATGTCAGAACTGTGCCGTCTGCCAGCACAGTGCCCTTCTTGGCCTTCCAGTAAAAGCGCACAAACGGAAAGAGATTAAGGGACTTGCCCTTCCAGCACCAGTTGTATCCCGTGCCACCATACTTGTCGTCCGTGGACTTGTCTTCGTTGCAGCCGAAGTAGAAGACGACTCCGCTCTCCTTCATCCAGGTCGTGAAGACGCCCTGCGCCATGCAGCGCTCGAGCTTTTTGCAGTGCGAGCAGTCCTCGCCGTTCGACCAGATGGCCAAAAGCGGAAGCCCGTTGTTCACGGCATAATTCTTCACCTCGGTAAATCCGGCATGCCACTGCCCGAGCTTTATCGGCGTGCCCGCTTTTGCGCGGGCGGCAAGGATCTTCCCCGTGTCGCTCGCCCAGGTGCAAAGTGCAGAAGCGGCAAGCAGCGCCGCAATCGCGAATTTAGCCATTTTCTTCATTTGCTTCCCTCCTTGTCGGATGCTCCGTCCGGAACGACCTTCTTGTCAGCCGCCTCTTCCGGAACGGCCTCATTGTTGTCAGGGCCCGGAGAATCAACAGATTCTGCAGGAGCAGGTTTCTGCGCCTTGCCCCAAAAATCCTTTCCGTTTGGAAATTCTATCACCGCATTCTTCCAAAGCCGCTCTCCAAGCTGAGACATCAAGTTCCTCTCAAGCTCTATGCGATACTGCTTGCGAATCTCCTCCTCCGTTTCAACAAGCGTATACTGGTAGGCCTTGAATGTGCAGCGCACAAGCTCGAATTCGTCGACTGGCTCATGTCCTTGCCCCTGCGGCTCTTTCCACTTGTCGACAACTTTTACAATTGCTATTCCATCATCAAGGTCAATAGGTCCGGAAATGTCGCCCGCATTCGCCGTTGCAAGCCAGTCGCGCAATTGCTGGTTCTCCTCGGAGAACTCCATCAGCTGGAAAGAGTCCCACTTCTCTGCGTACTCCGGATGTATCTGCGCCGTCTTCTTGCCCAACTCCTTGAAATCTCCGCCATTTAAGACTTTCTCACGAAACTGATTTGCCTTCTTGCGCGCCTTCTCGTTCAATCTGTCTGCATTCTTGTTCCATGCGACTATGCGCGCAAGATGGTTAGACACCATCTCGTCCGTCACCGTATAGTAGCCATTCGTTGCAAGAGTATCGCGCAACAACTCCGCACGAATACCATCACGCATAAAATCAACTAAAACGCGCCCTTCCTCCTTCCCGAGAAGTGCGACAACCTTGTCCATTGAATCCTTTGGACGCCCGATGTAATTGAGAAATTTCTTGAACTCTGACTTAAGCCGTTTCTCGGGAACCTCTATCCCAGCCGCATCCGCCGCTTGCCTTATAAGTTCATGCCGAATGTATTCATTGGGAATATCCCTCTCCTCCGACCTAATATAATTTTTTGCTTTCTTATTCTTTACGCCAAGCTCAATCTTGTTCCGCAGACGGTAGACATTCTCATTAAGACTGCGGCGGATGAGAAAATCCTTTTTTGTTATATCAACCCCATTAATGCGCACAATGACATCTCGAGGCGAAAGATTCTTCATAAGGATGCTTTTCGTCTCGTCGACATAAAGGCCAGGGGCCTTCGGCTCTTCCTTCCCGCACCCAGCAAGAAGCAGGACGGCAGAAAGAAAAGCGATCGACAGGCTATGCGCTCTCAACGGCATCTAACGTAAATTTCTTTTATTGTCTTCTATTCAACATGAACGGGGGCAAGGAAAACGAATCTTCCTCACCCCCGCCCAATTAATTACACTCTTCACGAGTGTTCCGTTCAGGCAAGCATATTACCTAACAGGAACCTTGATGAGCGTGCCGCTCTTGAGGAACTTCTTGGAAGCGGCGCTGTTGAGCTTGGCCGACCAGGAGCCATAGGCAACCGTAGCATCGGTCGGAGCACCAGCATAGTCGCTACCGTCGCAGAGCCAGTAGTCAGCATCAGGGCAACCCTTGGTCTTGAGGTCGTGCGGGTTGACCTTCTCACCGGCAAAGTTGCCGCTGACGGAGGAGAACCTCTGGTTCTTGAGGTCATACTTGCCGAGACCAGCGAACGTGAAGTCATACTTCTCGCTCGAGTCGGAGGTAGTACCAGTGAACTGACCCTTGAGCTCGAAGTCCTTCGCCTTCTTGCCGATCACATGACCCCAATCGATCACGAGACCCTCAGTGAAGAGGAACTTCTTGTTGGTAACGTTGAACAGCTCCTTCTGGGGCTTCGTGGTCCAGAACACCTCACCATCCGCCGCGAGCTCGGTGAAGCCACCGCAGCAGGGGAGGCACTTGTAGGTGTAGCCCTGGATGCTGAGCGACGAAGGAACGCGAATCGCGCAACCAAAAGTACCGCCCTTTCCAGGGTTGCAGTTGCCAGACGGCTTGATCGTGTAGGAGATCATCACGCCAGTCGTGGTCTTGCCGGTGAACTTCCAGGTGTAGACCCAAGCGTCCTCGATCGGATCAGGTTCGCCAGGCTTGCAGGCAGCAAACGCACCACCAACAACGGCGGCAAGCGCAGCAGCAATCATGAGCTTCTTCATTTGTTTTTTCCTTTTTGTTGGAGTCAGGCTTGTTGACCCTTCCCCGGTACCTTCCGCTTTCCAGAACTCTTGCGGTCACCCGACCGCCTTCGTCCAAGTCCACTTCGGGTGGTTAACTTGTTGTCCCTCGCTCGGTTGAGTCAACTTTCGTTGTGCCCAAGTCTGTTAACCAAGGCCCGGACACCCGTCCGAATTCTCTTCCTTGCTCAAGACGCGGACATTATAGCATATCTTGTGGTCTGTGCGCAAGGGGGTATACAAAAAAATTTTCGTGTGTATAATATACCCCACGAAATGCGCAGAACCCTTGATTTTATTGGGTCTGCTATGTACCTATATGCACGAGACCCCACACGATGACAAAAAAATTTCAAAAAATTTTTTTGCATTTCGTGTATTTCGTGGTTTGCACCTCTCCCCTCAGAATACACGAAACCGAAGCGCTGAAGATGACGCTTCGGTATCGAGCAACAAGTTTAACCAAGTGAATGTATGCACGCGATGACAGCCGATGACAAACTTTTTGAATTTTTTTGCGGTGGCCGAAGGCTCCTCCTCAGGGACCCTCGGCGAATACGCCGTATCCCTTCGCTCGGACCTTCGCTCCCCCGCCTGCCAACCTGAATCCTTGCAACCAGACGAAAGCCCCAGTTCTTAGAAACACGAAACCGAAGCGCTGAAGATGACGCTTCGGTATCGAGCAACAAGTTTAACCAAGTGAATATATGCGCACGATGACACCCGATGACAAAATTTTTTGGTTCTTCAAAGAATTTAGTGGAACAGCATGTCTCTAAGTAATAGAAACTCCAAGTAATAGAAACTCCGAGCGTTGGGGCTCCCGCTACCGCTCCGCAGCTTCGCGCCACTCAACGACTTTGCATATGTCGATAGAAGTATTTGGGGATGCGACTGCGTCGCATAAATCGGCCGAAGGCCGCTCTAACTGTGAAGCGGTAGCGAGAACCCTAACCATCGGAGTTTTTACTAATGCTCTTCCACTAAAAACTCCGAAGAGCCAATTTTTTACATGGTGTTTCTGTTGTTTATAGAATTTGTTACTTTATGTCACATACGAGAAAAAATGTCTCTGTTTTTGTCTACCTAACGCCCTTTTCCCTCATGGCACCCAGATTGCTATATATAAATAAGAAAAAGGAGACAAAACAATGAACGCCAATTTTGAACCAGCAGAAGACAACGAAAAGTGCCTGGAGAAGTTCGGAACCGACCTGACCGCGCTTGCGCGGACGGGCAAGCTCGATCCAGTTATCGGGCGCGACACGGAAATCCGCGACGTCATCCGCATACTTTCGAGAAAGACAAAGAACAATCCAGTCCTCATCGGCGAACCCGGCGTCGGCAAGACCGCCATCGTCGAAGGACTCGCGCAGCGCATCGTGCGAGGCGACGTGCCGGAGGGCCTCAAGGACCGCACGGTCTTTTCGCTCGACATGACCGCGCTGATGGCGGGAGCCATGTACCGAGGCCAGTTCGAGGAGCGATTGAAGGCCGTATTAAAGAAGATAAAGGAGTCCGAGGGGAAGATAATCCTCTTCATCGACGAGATCCACACGATCGTCGGCGCGGGAAAGACCGAGGGCTCCTCCGACGCGGGCAACATGCTCAAGCCCCTTCTCGCTCGCGGCGAACTTCACTGCGTCGGCGCGACGACGCTCGACGAGTACCGCAAGTACATGGAGTCCGACAAGGCGCTCGAGCGCCGCTTCCAGCCCGTGCAGGTCGATGCGCCGAGCGAGGAGGACGCGATCTCGATACTGCGCGGCATCAAGGAGCGCTTCGAGAAGTACCACAACGTGCACATCCGCGACGAGGCGCTCGTGAGCGCCGTAGTCCTCTCTTCGCGCTACATCCAGGACCGCTTCCTCCCCGACAAGGCGATTGACCTTCTCGACGAAGCGTGCGCGAGAATCCGCACCGAGATGGACTCCTGCCCGCAGGAGCTCGACGAGATCTCGCGGCACGTCAGGCGTCTCGAGATCGAGGAGATCGCGCTCAAGAAGGAGAAGGACGATGCGTCCAAGAAGCGTCTGGAGGAGCTGCAGGCCGAGCTGAAGGGCCTGAAGGAGAAGTCCGACGCGATGACAGCGCAATGGAAGCGCGAAAAGGCCGACCTTGAGGAAGTCCGCAAGGTACGCACCCAGTTGCAGGAACTCAAGTCGCGCGCCGAGCGTGCCGAGACGGAGGGCAACTACAACGAGGCGGCACGACTCAAGTACGGCGACATCCCCGCGCTCGAAAAGCGTCTCAAGGAACATGAGGACATGTTAAAGTCCAAGTCTGGCGCGGCGCTTCTCCGCGAGGAAGTAACGGCCGACGAAATCGCCGAGGTCGTCTCGCGCTGGAGCGGAATCCCGGTGACGAAGCTCGTCGAGGGCGAACGCGAGAAGCTTATGCGCCTCGGCGACGTGCTGCACCAGCGCGTAATCGGCCAGGACAAGGCGGTGGACGCAGTTGCAGACGCGGTGCTCAGGTCTCGCGCCGGAATCAAGAACCGCAACAGGCCGGTTGGCGCGTTCCTCTTCCTCGGGCCGACGGGCGTCGGCAAGACGGAGCTCGCGAAGGCGCTCGCGCAGGAGCTCTTCGACGACGAGAACGCGATGGTGAGGCTCGACATGTCGGAGTACATGGAGAAGTTCGCCGTCTCCCGGCTCGTCGGGGCGCCGCCCGGATACGTCGGCTACGACGAGGGCGGGCAGCTCACGGAGGCGGTGCGCAGGAAGCAGTTCTCGGTCGTCCTCCTGGACGAGATCGAGAAGGCGCATCCGGACGTCTTCAACATGCTGCTGCAGGTCCTCGACGACGGACGGCTCACCGACAGCCACGGAAGGACCGTGTCGTTCAAGAACACGGTGATAATCATGACCTCGAACGCGCCGAAGGACGCGCTCAAGGACATCTTCCGCCCTGAGTTCCTGAACCGCCTCGACGAGATTCTCGAGTTCGATTCCCTGAACGAAAAGCAGATCGCCGAGATCGTGAAGCTCCAGCTGAAGGATTTCGCAAAGCGTCTCGCGGAGCAGGGATTCAAGCTCGACGTCGACGACAAGGCGCTCGCACAGCTCGCGAAGGACGGCTACGACCCCGCGTTCGGCGCGAGGCCGGTGAAGCGCGCAATCCAGCGAGAGCTCGAGAACCCGATCGCCAAGAACATCATCGCGGGGAAGTATCTCCCTGGCGCGGTGATAAAGGCGACGGCGAAGAACGGCGCGATATCGGTATAGGCCGACGTCAGACGACCGGGCGGATGTACTTCGACTTGAGCGCGCGCCAGAGGACCACGCACGACGCAGAAAGCGGGATCGCGAGAAGGAGCCCGAGAACTGGACCGAGGACCGTGCCCCAGAAGAAGAACGAGAAGATCACCCCGGCGTAGCCGAGGCCTGTCTTGTTGCCCTGGATCTTCGGCGTGATGAGATAGCCGTCGAGCACCTGGCCGATCGCCCACACGGCGAGCACGAGCACGAGCCGCGTGGTCGACCCGGCGGCGCCGAAGTAGGCGAGCGGCATTGCGACCGGGAGACACACGACCGTGCCGAAGAGCGGAACGAGGTTGAGGACGCCGAGCATGAAGCCGATGAGAAAGCCGTAGGGAAGACCGACGAGGGCGAAGCCGAGCCCATAGTACACTCCTTCGATGAGGCAGATTACAGTCTGGCGCTGGAAGAAGCTCACGAGGATTTCGATAAATGCGTCAATCTGCTCTGCTGCGAAATCGCGCGTCTCTGGCTTGAGGAAAGTGAGCTGCGAGACAATGTCGCTGCCGCGCCGCGGCTTTGACGTCAGGAAGAACACGAAGAATATGAGCGTCACGAGCGCGGAAAGAACTCCGCCGACGAACTTGAGCGCGCCACTGCCCGCCTTGAGCGCCGCGCCGCCGTAGTTCGTGTAGAGATCGCCCAGACTATCGTACCTGATGCCGAGCTGGTCGAGAAGCGACACCGACTTCGGGAACGTCGTCTTGAACCACTCGACGACATGGTTGGCCATCGTCGGACCCTGCCGTATGAGATTCGATATCTGGTCAATCGTTACAGCGCCAGCATACCAGAGGAAAAGGCCAAGCGGGACGAATATCGTCAGAAGCATCGCGGCGAGGGCAAGCGTCGGGTTTCTCACCTGCTTCTGCCACCATTCGTAGTAGGGCTTGAAGAAGAGAGACAGGAAAAAGCCAAGCACGACGGGGATTATCGCGGACGACGCGAACGAAAGCACCTTGAAGACAACCCACAGCACAA
Organism: uncultured bacterium; assembly: GCA_902775595.1. Classification (GTDB taxonomy): domain Bacteria; phylum Verrucomicrobiota; class Kiritimatiellia; order RFP12; family UBA1067; genus UBA1067. The sequence goes on from CACYNF010000020.1 coordinate 40,354, forward strand.
AGGCAGTGAAGGCGAACACGAGCGACAGCGACAGGACCGTAATCCCCGCCGCCACAGTTTTCTTCTGCCCGTCCGTGAACTCGATCATGAGACCTCCTTCGACTGCTCCAGTGCAGACGCTCAGGTTACGCTCGTTCCGCCGCCGGCCGCAGAAGCGGGCGAGACGACACCTCCGCAGACACCCGGTTCGCCGGCGAAGAGTATCATGCCTTCGCTGACTCCGACCGACATCTTCCTCGACGCGAGGTTCGCGACGAAGACGACTTCCTTCCCGACGAGCGCAGCCGGGTCGGGATAGGCCCCGCGGATTCCCGAGAAGATCGTGCGCTTCCCGAGCGAGCCAGCGTCAAGGACGAACTTGAGGAGCTTCGAGCTCTTCGGCACTATTTCGCAGCTCTCGACGACGCCGACCCTGAGGTCGAGCTTCTCGAAATCCGGGAACGCGATTTCGGGCTTGAGAGGAACGGACGGGGGTTCACCCCTGCTAGGGCATCCGCTTCGCGGACAGCCTGCGGCTGGGGGATACGGCACCCCCGCACCCCGGCCTGCGGAACTTTCTTTCCCTTTATTCTTGCTCGCCCTCGACTCGTGGGCGACTTCGCCGGAATCGGCCGGCTTCACCGTTGCCGCGGCAATCATCGCGTCAACCTGTTTGGAGTCGATGCGGTTCGCGAGGTACTCGTACTCGCCAAGAGAAACGCCCTCGACGGCCGTGTCGCGGGAATCCCAGGTCCACTGCGTCTCGCCAAAGAGCTTCATCGCCTTGTCGGCGTAGACCGGGAGAATGGGCTTCAGGTAAATCGCCAGGATGCGGAACGCGTTGAGCGCGGCCGTTAGGACGACGCGCGTCGCCTCCGCGTCGGTCTTCACCGTCTTCCACGGCTCCCTACGGTCGAAATACTCGTTCGCCGTGTCAGCGAGCCGGCAGATCTCGACGACCGCCAAGTTGAAGCGGCGGTCCTCGTAGTTGCGCGCAACCGCCTCTCCGCCGTCGCGGAGCTTCTTCAAAAGCGCCAGCTCCTCGTCGTGTCCGGCAAGCGTGGCGAGCTTGCCGTCGAGCTTCTTCTGGAGCATCTGCGCGGAGCGCGAGGCGATGTTCGTGATCTTGCCGACGAGATCGGAGTTGACGCGCTGGACGAAGTCCGCGAGATTCAAGTCCATGTCGTCGGTCGTGCCGCCGAGCTTCGCGGCGTAGTAGTACCTGAGCGCCTCGGGCGGGAGATGGTCGAGGTATGTCCTCGCGTTGACGAAAGTGCCCTTCGACTTCGACATCTTCTCGCCGTTGACGGTGAGAAAGCCGTGGACGAATATCTTGTTCGGCTGTTGGAAGCCGGCGACGTTCAGCATCCCCGGCCAGAAGAGGCAGTGGAACCTAATGATGTCCTTGCCGATGAAATGGTAGCGCTCGGCATCCGAGTTCTGCCACCAGTCCTCGAACTTCTCGCCGTTCTTCTCGCACCAGTTGCGGAGCGAGGCGAGATAGCCGATCGGCGCGTCGACCCAGACGTAGAAGAACTTGTCCTTGTACCCGGGAATCTCGAAGCCGAAATACGGTGCGTCGCGCGAGATGCACCAACCGCGCAAGGGCTCCTTGAACCACTCGAGGAGCTTGTTCGAGACGTCGCTCGTCGTGTGGCCCGGAATCCACTTCTCGAGGAAGTCGTGCTGCGGCTCGAGCTCGAAGTAGAGATGCTCCGACTCCTTCACGACAGGCGTTCCGCCGCAGGTGGTGCACTTCGGGCTTCCAAGCTCCTCGGCGCCGTAGGTCGAGCCGCACTTGTCGCAGCTGTCGCCGTACTGGTTCTCCGCGCCGCACTTCGGGCAGGTGCCCTTGACGAAGCGGTCGGGGAGGAACATCTTGCAGTGCTCGCAGTAGAGCTGCGGAGACGACTTCTTCGTTATGCCGCCCGACTTCTCCATCGCCGCGAAGATCTGCTCCGAGAACGCCTTGTTCTCTGGCGAGTTCGTCGTGTAGTAGTTGTCGAACGAAACCTGGAAGTCGGTGAAGTCCTTGAGGTGTATCGCGTGCGTGCGCGCGATGAGGTCTTCGGGCGAGATTCCCTCCTTGCGGGCGCGGATCATCACGGGCGTGCCGTGCGTGTCGTCCGCGCAGACATAGACGCACTCGTTCCCGCGCAGCTTCTGGAAGCGCACCCAGAAGTCGGTCTGGATGTATTCCACCAGGTGCCCGAGGTGGATGTCACCGTTCGCGTACGGAAGCGCGCTCGTAACGACTATGCGTCTCTTCTTTTCCGGCATGGCTGGTCTCCGGCCCGCGAAGGCGGCCTTACTTCGTCGAAGTGCGGTCGTTGTATTCGCCCGTCTCCGTGTTGATGCGGATCACGTCGCCCTCGTTGATGAAGAGCGGGACGGCCAGCGTATAGCCGCCCTCGACGGTCGCCGGCTTGGTGACCTTGCCGGACGCGGTGTTGCCCTTGACGCCGGGCTCGACCTTGACGACCTTGCGCTCTACGAGCTGGGGAAGGTCGACGCCGATGACCTTGTCGTTGAAGAACAGCGCCTTGACCTCCATCTCGTCCATGAGGAAGTACTTCTTGTCGCCCATGACGTCGTAGCTGACGCGGATCTCCTCGAAGTTGTCGTCGGTGAAGACGAACGCCGTGCCGTCGTCGTACGAGTACGTGACGCTCATCTGCACGAGCTCGGGCTTCTCGAACTTGTCGCCCGAGCGGTAGCTCTTGGTGCAGCCGCCGCCGGTCATCATGTTCCTGAGCTTGCAGTTGTAGATCGCCTGTCCCTTGCCAGGCTTCGAGAACGAGAACTCCGTGATTTCCCACGGCTCCCCGTCGATAAGAAGCTTCACACCCTTGTGCAGCTCTCCGGCTCCGATTACTTCGCCCATTTTTTGGCTCCTGTTTCCTTTAATGGTTAAAAACAACAATAGTATACCAAAATCGGGCTGTAATGAAAACGCCCCGCAGCCGGATTTTCAGCGGAGCGAGGCGCTGGAAAGCCAGCGCGTCGTCGCGAGGCGGTCGAAGCGGACCTGGCAGATCGGATCCTTCGCGTCCGTTGCGACGACCGTTCCCTCCCCGAACACCTCGTGCCTGACGCGCGCGCCGACGGGAAACACCGCAGGCGCGGCGCGGGGCGCGGACTCCTCGGCGAGCTTCTTCCTGAGCGATGCGACGAGGTCCTCCCTCGGCGGCTCCACGTAGTCTACCGCGCTCTGGTCGATGTCGAGGAAGAAGCGCGACGGGAACTTCGGCGTGCCGTCGAAGCCGCATCCACCAGACGACGTGAGGTAGAGCCCCCTCTCCGCGCGCGTCACAGCGACGAACGCGAGGCGGCGCTCCTCCTCCATCTGCTCCTTCGACTCCGTCTTGCGCGACGGCAGCACGCCCTCGTCGAGCGCGCAGAGGAAGACGTGCGGGAACTCGAGCCCCTTCGCAGTGTGCACCGTCATCAGCTTCACGCGGTCGCCCTTCCCGCTGTCCGCGTCGCGGTTCGTGAAGAGCGCGACGTGCGCGAGGTACTCACCGACGGAGCACTCCTCGCCGCTCGCCGCCTCGTACTGGACGATTCCGTTCTTCAGCTCAGACACGTTGTCCAGACGCGTCTGCGAGCCCTCGGTGCGAAGCATCGCCTCGTACCCGCTCTCGTCGAGGAGCGCGGAGAGGAGCTCCGACGGGCGCTCCGACGAATTCTGGTGGCGCTCCACGAGGTCGACGAGCTCGCGCGCCTTCGTGCCCTTGAATATCTCCGCGTCGAGCGACGATTTAAGAGCCTCGTACAGCGTCTTGCCCTCTTCCTCCGCGCGCTCGCGCAAAAACGCCATGCGGCGCGTCCCGATGTTTCGGCGCGGCACATTTGCCGCGCGCGCGAAGGCGAGGTCGTCGCGCGAGTAGACGAGGCGAAGGTAGGAGAGCGCGTCCTTTATCTCCGCGCGGTCGTAGAACGCGACGCCGCTGTAGATCGCGTACGGAACCTCCGCCTTCTTGAGCTGGGTCTCTAGCTCGCGCGTCACGAAGTGCGCGCGGTAGATGACAGCCATCGCGGAGTACGGAACGCCCTCCTTGTGCAGCCCGCGCATCTTCCGCGCGATCCACTCCGCCTCGTCCGCCGGGTTCTTCGCGTGTCGGCAGAGGACGCGCGGACCCTCCCCGCGCATCGACACGAGGTTCTTCTCGATGCGCATCGTGTTCTTCGCGATGAGGGAGTTCGCGACGGACAGGACCTCGTTCGTGGAGCGGTAGTTCCTGTTCATCACGATAGTCTTCACGCCCGTGAAGCGCTTGTCGAAGTCAAGCAGGTACTTCACGTTCGCGCCGCGCCACGAGTAGATCGTCTGGTCAGGATCGCCAACGACGAACAGGTTGCGGTGATGCGCGACGAGCGTCTCCATCAGCTCGTACTGGAGCGGGTCCACGTCCTGGAACTCGTCGATCATCACGTACTCGAGGCGCTCCCGCCACTTGCGGCGCACCTCGGGATGGTCGCGGAATATCTGGAGCGTGAGGAGGATGAGGTCGTTGTAGTCGAGCGCGAAGCACTTCTTCTCGTAGTAGACGTAGCCACGGAAGAGGATCTCGCCGACGGTCGACGCGTCGCGGTAGCGCGCGCGGAGCGTCTCCAGGGGGAGCTCCACCATCTCGCGGCAGTATCCGCGCTCCTTGATCGTCTTGCGGACCTCGAACATGTCGCGCGCGTCGGAGAACGTGCAGTCGCGCATCGTGAGGCCGCGCTCCTCGTAGATGGTGCGCAGTATCGCGTCGATGTCGGGATTGTCGAGGACGGGGAAGTTCTGCGGATACCCGACGCAGTGCCCGTCCTCGCGTATCACCCCTGCGCAGAAGCCGTGGAAAGTGTTGACGAGCCCCGAGCCGATGTCCCCGACGAGGCTTCTGATGCGCGCGCGCATCTCGTTCGCAGACTTGTTTGAGAACGTGACGCAGAGGATATGCCCCGGAAGGACGCCAAGCCGCTTCACGAGGTAGGCGAAGCGGTGGGCGAGCGCACGGGTCTTTCCGCTGCCCGCCCCCGCGACGACGCGCACAAAGCCCTCGGTCGTCTCGACCGCCCGTCGCTGCTCGTCGTTGAGCCCGTCCAGGATGCTGTCGCTGCCCATGGCGGAGGCTCCCCCCTCAGGTGGCGCAGACGAGTCCCGTGCCGTACAGCGTGAGCGTCGGGTCGACGACGAACGGCAGGTCGAGATCCTTCAAGACCCACTTGGCGAAACCGCCCGTCGCGACGAGCCGGAACTCCTCGTTGAAGTTGCGCTTGAGCTCGGCGACGATCTCGCGCACCATGCCGCGGTAGCCGACGAGCGCACCGAAGCGCATCGCCTCCTCGGTCGATCGGCCGATCTTCGGAGCGCGGCCTGCGCCGATCTTCATGCGGGGGAGCTTTGCCGTCCTCTCGAAGAGGTAGTCGCGCATCAGCGGGAACCCGGGCGCAATCACGCCGCCGCGCCACACGCGGTCGCGCGTCACTACCGCGGCGGTGAGCGCCGTCCCGAAATCCATCACGAGCACGGGCGCGCCGTAGCGCGAAACAGCGCCGGCGGCATCTGCGAGACGGTCCGCGCCGATCGTCTCGGGCTTCGGGTAGTCGATCTTGAGCATCAACTGTCTGCCAGTCGTTGCTTCGAAGCACTTATGCGTGACCTGGCGGAAGGCAAGGCCGTGCGCCTTCGCAAACGTGCGCCACGCGCGGTCGACTTTCGGCACGACCGAGACGTAGGCGAGAATGAGTGGGTGAGTGGAGGAGTGAGAGAGTGGGTGAGTGGAGGAGTGAGAGAGTGGGCGAGTGGAGGAGTGGAGGAGTTTAGCCAGAGACTCTACGACACGGGACGCCTCTCCAAAGCCGCCGTCGCAGTGGGCCACATGACTCACACGGCCGTCGGACCAAAGTCCCACGGCCGTGGATGTGTTGCCTACGTCTACTACGATGAGCTTCACTTGCAGAGCCGAAGCTGCTGGTCGCAGAATGTCTTCACATAGCCGTCGTCAGACGCGGCTCTCGCCCGCTTAAGCGCGGCGACCCATGTCTTGCGGTGTTCCCGGGACGGCGACGATCCGGCAAATACGCACGCCGGCTCATTCAAAGACTTCGGACACATGACGAGCTGCGTAACGGCGGCGATCTGCGTGAGCGCAACCGGGTCGCCGTCGTAGGACGTGCCGATCTTCGCCAAGAGCGCGTCGGCCGCAGCGGGCGTCTCGACGAACGCCTTCAGAACCTCGGGCTTCGTCGCGTCCGCGACGAGCTTGGGGTTGGCGCGCTGCCACTCGTAGGCCATCTGGTAGCCGTCCACATGCGCCATCGCGGCGCCATACGAGGCGTAGGCCGTCGCGTTGGGCTGGCCAAGCTCACACTTGGGCTCGAACGCGCCGTACTTCGGTTCTGTCGCGCAGCCGGCCGCGAAAAGAAGGACGAGCGACGCAAGGCTCGAGACACGAACAAGTTTTTCCTTCGTAATCATCTTAAAATTCCTTTCATTTTGCAGCAGCGCTGATGACTCTGCGTCTCTGCGCCTCTGCGTTAAAAATCAGCCGAACATTTCCTTGCGCCACGGCTCGCGCATCATGTCGTCCTGGTAGAGGAAGCGCTCCGCCGCCTCGTCGTTCTTCGCGTGAAGCGTGACGGGGTCGAACTCGAACCCGCGCCCGAGGCGCCACGCGACGATGGCGAGGTTGAACATCGTCGACGAGCGGAAGCCGTTCGACTCGTTGAGCGCGAACGTCTTGCGGTTTACGCAGGAGTCGATGAAGTCGGTCTGCTGCGGCGCGGGCTTCGGAAGATCGGCGAGCGTCTTGAGGACCTTCTCCTCGCTCCACCACGTTCCGTCCGCCTCGCGGATGCGGAGCGTCTTGCCGTCCTTCGCCTTCTTGTAGACGCAAAGGCCGTTCGAGCCCCTGAGAAGCGGCTCGTCGTGAAGCGACACGTCGCCGTCGAGGATCACCTCCGTGCCGTCGGCGTAGGTCAGCGTGAAGCGGTCGAAGCTGCCGACCGCCTCGGGATGCTGCTTGAGCCCCTTGTAGTCGATCTTGACTGGCGACGTCTCGTCCTTGCAGAGAAGGTACTGCAGCGGGTCGAGGTAGTGCTGCGCCATGTCGCCAAGCCCGCCGGAGTCGTAGTCCCAGTAGCCGCGGAAGGACGTGCCGAAGCGGTGGTCGCTGTAGGGTTTCCACGGCGCAGGGCCGAGCCACATGTCCCAGTCGAGGCCCTCGGGAATCACCTGCGCCTTGTCCTGGACGCGGCCCGACCAGCCGAACTTCCACGAGAAGCCCTGCCCCTCGCCGAAGACGCACTTTAGCGGGCCGTCGCCGAGAAGCCCGTTCTCGACGATCTGGCGGATCGGCTCGACGGTAGTGCCGAAGCCGTAGAACGTGTCCTTGAAGCGGAACCACGTGTTGAGGCGGAACATGCGCTTCTCGGCCTTGATGACCTCCTTCACGCGAACGCCCTCGCCGACCGTGCGCGTCATGGGCTTTTCGCACCAGACGTCCTTGCCGGCCTTCGCCGCCATGACGCTCTGGACACCGTGCCAGTGCGGAGGCGTGCAGATGTGGACGATGTCGACGTCCGGGTCGTTGATAAGCTCGATGAAGTTCTTGTAGCCCTTGATCTTGCCCCAGCCGCACTTCTCGGCGGCGGCAAGACCCGCCGCGATACGCGGAGCGTAGCAGTCGGTGAGGCCGACGAGCCGCGAGCCCTGGAACGGCAAGTGGTTGGCGCTGTGCGCGATCTCGCCGAAGCCGATCAGCGCGCGCGTGAGCTGGTTGGAAGGCGCCGTCGCGCCCCACAGGACTTTCGCCGGGACGATGTTGAACGCCCCAAGCGCGGCCGCACCTTTAAGGAATTCTCTTCTTTTCATGCCTCTATCAATTCCCTTTTCGTGTATTTAGTGTATTTCGTGGTTTATATTTCGCAGCTCTGAAATCGCCCGCATCAGACCGTGCGCCATTCGAGCGACAGGTCCACCGACCCAGCAGAGTGCGTGAGGCAGCCGAGCGAAATGGCGGTGACGCCAGTCGCGGCAACCTCTTTCGCGCGCTCAAGCGTAATGCCGCCGGAGGCCTCGGTCTTGGAAATCCCCTTGCACATCTTCACGCACTTCTTCATGTCGGCGCAGGACATGTTGTCGAGCATTATCCACTCTGGCTTCGCCTTGAGTGCGCTCGCGCACTCCCGCAAACTCTCGACCTCGACTTCGACGGCGAGCTTCGGGAACTTCCTACGCGCCGCGACGACGGCCTGGTCGAGCTCGTCGGGATTGCCTCCCTTCCAGAGACGGCGGTGGTTGTCCTTCATGAGGACGCGGTCGTACATGCCAAGCCGGTGGTTCGTGCCGCCGCCGCAGGTGACGGCGTACTTCTCGAAGACGCGGAGCCCCGGCGTAGTCTTGCGCGTGTCGAGGATGAGTGTGCCGTAGCGCTTCGTCGCGTCGACGAACTTCCTCGCGAGCGTCGCAGTCGCGCACATGCGCTGCATGAAATTGAGTGCAGTGCGTTCCGCTGCGAGAATCGACCGCGCCTTGCCGCGGAAGGAAAGGATCGGTTCCTTCGGCTTCACGACGGAGCCGTCGGGCTTGTGGATCACGACCTTGATCTTCGGATCCACCGCCTTCATGACGGCCTTTGCGACAGTCGCGCCGGCGACTACACAGCCAGTCCCCTTCGCGTATATCTCGCCAGTCGCGACGGCCTTGGGGTCGACAAGCGCCTCGCTCGTCGCGTCGCACCACTTCGACTTGCGCGCGTCGAGCGCATCGGCAAGATCCTCGTCCAGCGCGAGCCGTACGGCTGCGCGGGCCCTCGTGGAAAGCATGACGTCCTTCATACGGAAGAGACGTCCCCTATGCAAACCTAAGGAATTCCCAATGCTTGTAGATCATCACCGTGAGCGTGACGGTGATGACAAAGGCGATCAGCCCGAACACGAGCGCGGTGGTTGCCGCGGACTTGCTGATGTAGCCGTGGCGCGGCGCTGTGGTATCTACGGGCTCGAGCTTGAACCTGTCGGCGATCGCGGCGCCGCCAGCGCCTTCGCCGCCTGCCGGCTTCTTCATTGGCTTCTTGATCTTCATGCGCCAATTATACCTAAAAAACCCCGCGGAAGTCAAGTGCGGCACGACCTCCAGTCACATTGCGAAAAGAAAGAGCCGCGCGTCAGAAGACGCACGGCTCTGCGCACTTTCGCGCTGTATTCCGCGAGGAGCTTAGTTGAGCTCCATGCGGCCGCGGCGCGAGCGGTTGCGGATGCGGGCGCGCTGGGATTTCTTGCGCGCCTTGACGCAGGGCTTCTCGAAGTAGCGCTGGTCGCGGATGGTCTTGAGGAGACCCTCCTTGTCGAGGATCTTCTTCATGCGCTTGAGACCGCGTTCAACGGACTCGCCCTTCTTGAGCTTGAGCACGATAGCCATTATTTCACCTCCTTCGCCTGCTCTTCGGCAGCGGCCGGGGCGGCGAGCTCCGCCGCGCAGGTCCACTGGAGGATGCACATCTCAGCCGCGTCGCCCCTGCGGGTCCCGAGCTTGACGATGCGTGTGTAGCCGCCCTTGCGATCCTTCATCGCGGGGGCGATCTTGTCGAAGAGCTTCTGGACGGCCTTCGGCTGGAGGAGGCGGCTCGCGGCAAGGCGGCGGGCCGCGAGATCGCCCTTCTTGGCGATCGTCACGATCTTGTCCGCGTCCTTGCGGGCCTCCTTGGCCTTCGGCAGGGTCGTCTTGATCGACTCGGCGAGGATAAGGTTGGTGACGAGGCTCTTCATGAGCATCGCGCGATGCTCGGAAGAACGCCCGAACTTCTTCATTACTCTTTGATGACGCATTGCTTTAAACCTTCTTGATTACTTCTTGGACTCGAGGAGGTCGGCGTCGAACTTGTAGCCGAGGCTGAGGCCCAGCTGGACGAGCTTCTCCTTGATCTCAGTGAGCGACTTCTTGCCGAAGTTGCGGTACTTGAGCATGTCGGCCTCGGTCTTCGAGGCGAGCTCGCCCACGGTCGAGATGTTCGCGTTGTTGAGGCAGTTCGCCGCGCGGACCGAGAGCTCGATCTCGTTGACGGACATGTTGAGGAGCTTCCTGAGGCGCTCGCGCTCGTCGGCGTCCTTCTTCTCGGTGTCCTCGAACTCGAGCGTCTCCTCGCCGGCGTAGTCGACGAACACGTCGAGGTGGCGGCGGAGAACCGCGCCTGCGGTCTTGAGCGCCTCCTCGGGGTCGATGCGGCCGTCGGTCCAGATGTCGAGAACGAGCTTCTCGTAGTCGGTGCGCTGACCGACGCGGGTGTTCTCGACGAGGAAGTTGACGCGCGTGACGGGCGAGAAGATCGAGTCGATGGCGATCTTGCCGATCTCCTGGTCGGGCTTCTTGTTGCCGTCGGCGAGGCAGAAGCCGCGGCCCGTGCGGACGTCGCACTCCATCTCTATGGAACCGTCGACGTCGAGGGTGCAGATCTCCTGGCGCGGATTGAGCACCTGGACGTTGTTCTCGGTAGCGAAGTCGCCGGCGGTCACGGTGCAAGGCCCCTTGGCCTTGAGAGTGATCGTCTGGGCGTCGCGCGTGTACGTCTTGAGAAGGACGCGCTTGAGGTTGAGGATGATGTCGGTGACGTCCTCCGCGCAGCCCTTGATCGTGCAGAACTCGTGGCTCACGTCCTTGATCTTGACCGCCGAGATGGCGGCGCCCTCGATGGACGAGAGCAGGACGCGGCGGAGCGAGTTGCCGATCGTGCGCGCATAGCCGATTTCGAAAGGTTCCGCCGTGAAACGGGTGTACGTCGCGGTGGCCGTGGATTCGTCCTTCTGGACGCCCTTCGGCATTTCGAAGCGGCTCAAACGGATAGGCATTTGTTACCTCCCTGTGAAGTGGTTGGAACGGACGATTAGCGCGAGTAGAGTTCAACGATGGCCTGCTCGTCGACGATCGGAGCGATCTGCTCGCGAGTCGGAACGGCGAGGACCTCGGCTCTGAGGTTGGCCCTGTCGAACTGCATCCACACGGGGAGCTGGGCCCCGGTGGCGGCCTCGACGGAACGGTTCGCGGCATCCTTGGACTTGGCGGTATCCTTCACCGAGATGAAATCACCGACCTTGACGACCATCGACGGAACGGCCGCCTTGCGGTCGTTGACGAGGATGTGGCCGTGCAGCACGAACTGGCGGGCGGCGCGGCGGCTCGGCGCGAGACCGAGGCGGTAGACGATGTTGTCGAGACGCATCTCGAGCATCTGGAGAAGGATTTCGCCGGTGATGCCCTCCTTGCGGAGCGCTTCCTCGAAGAAGCGGTGGAACTGGAGCTCGCCCATGCCGTACTGGCGGCGGAGCGCCTGCTTCTGGCGAAGCTGGGTTCCGTATTCGGACATCTTCTTGGCGCGGCGGCCGACATGCATGCCGGGAGCGCCGGTGCCCTTCTCGACCGGGCACTTGGACATGTAGCAGCGAGCCCCCTTGAGGAAGAGCTTGCGCCCTTCGCGGCGGCACTGACGACAGACTGGACCTGTATAGCGACCCATGATTAGACCCTCCTGCGCTTGCGGGCACGGCAGCCGTTGTGGGGAACGGGCGTGGTGTCCGTGATCTGGGTTACGCGGATGCCCGCGGCCTGGATGGCGCGGACGGCGCTCTCGCGGCCGGCTCCCGCCCCCTGCATGCGGACTTCGCACTCGTGCATGCCCTTCGCGACCGCGACGCGGGCCGCGTCCTGCGCGACCATCGTGGCGGCAAACGCGGTGGACTTGCGGCTGCCCTTGAAGCCCGCCTTGCCGGCCGAGCTCCAGGAGATCACGCCGCCGCGCGCGTCGGCAATCGAAACCTGCGTGTTGTTGAAAGTGGAGCGGATGAACGCGATTCCCGCGGGAATCGACTTGCCGCTCTTCTTGGCCTTGGCCTCGCCCTCCGCCGCGGGTGCCGCGGCGTCCGCGGCCGGAGCGGCCGGGGCGACCTCGTTCTTGACTTCTTCGCTCATTTCTTAAAGCTCCTTAGCGGCCGGCCTGCTTGGGCATCGCGATAGAGATGCGCTTGCCGCCCTTGCGGGTGCGGGCGTTCGTCTTCGTGCGCTGTCCGCGAACGGGAAGACCCTTCTTGTGGCGGAGACCGCGGTAGGACCCGATCTGGATCAGACGGCGGATGTTCTGCGAGACCTCGCGGCGAAGGTCGCCTTCGACGCGGTAGTGGTCCTGGATGAAAGTCGTGATCGCGTGGATCTCGTCCTGCGTTACGTCGTCGGCCTTCTTCATCGGGTCGACCTTGACCGCCGCAAGCACGTCATCGGCGCGCTTGGGCCCAATACCGTGGATATAGCGCAGGGCGAAGCGAATGTGCTTCTTGCCCGGGATATCCACACCCATCATTCTTGGCATGTTGTTTTTACCTCTTTTCTTAGCCCTGCCGCTGCTTGTGGCGCGGGTTCGTGCAGATCACGCGCACGACGCCTTTGCGGCGTATGATGCGGCAGTTCTCGCAAATGCGACGAACGGAACTACGTACTTTCATTGTTGTTGTTTACTCTTTAGAGTGGTCGAATGAACGAGTATTGTATCATATTTTGCCGTTAGCGCGCAAGGGGGTAAATTAAAAAAAATCGCCGTTGCAAAAACAGGGCGAAAAGTGTATCATATCATCGTTCGGTTCAATGTCTGAGCCGGTCACACAAAATCCAAGGAGTCATAACAATGAAGAAACTTATGTTTGTCGCGGCTCTCGCCGCCCTCGCCTCTGGCTGCGTATGTGTCGGACCCTCCAACGCCAACTCCCTCCTCACGCTCGACGTCCAGAGCCCTGACATGAGCTTTGTCGACAATGACGTCAAGCCCGCCAAGATGGGCGCCGCAAAGGCCGAAGGCATCATCTGCTTCTGCGAAGGCGACGCTTCCCTCAAGGCCGCCATGGACAACGGCGGCATCAAGAAGGTTCACCACGTCGACTACAAGGTGAAGAACATCCTCGGCATCATCGGATCGACCACCACGATCGTCTGGGGCGAATAATCCAAGGGTTCAACAACCTGAAAATCGAAAAGCCGCACTTCAAGGTGCGGCTTTTTTGATTTGGTCGGAGCGGAGGGATTTGAACCCTCGACCTTTTGCTCCCGAAGCAAACGCGCTACCAGACTGCGCTACGCTCCGACGTCGGGACCTCTCGCGAGGTGAAAACGGCGGATAGTATACGCTTTCCTCGCCGTAAAGTCAATGGGCAACGAACCAAAGGTCAGAGGCCCGGGAAGGACAGCGTCGCAAAGTAGTCGGCGAGAGTCTCGGCGCGGCGGATTTCCCGCACCGTGCCGTCCTCCTCCAGAAGAAGCTCTGCGGAGCGGAGCTTGCCGTTGTACTGGAAGCCCATCGCATGGCCGTGCGCGCCCGCGTCGCAGATGACGACGTAGTCGCCGACGGACAGCACCGGCAGAAGCCTCTGTATCGCGAACTTGTCGTTGTTCTCGCAGAGAGACCCGGTGACGTCGTAGACAGACGTCTCGGTAGAGCCCTCCTTCCCGGGGACGACGATCTCGTGGTATGCGCCGTAGAGCGCGGGGCGCATGAGGTTGGACATGCACGCGTCGAGCCCCGCATAGAGCCGGTAGGTGTTCTTGAGGTGCAGCACCTTCGCGACGAGATAGCCGTAGGGACCAGTGATGCAGCGCCCGCACTCCATGAAGAGCTTGAGCGGAGGCGCGCCGGCGGCGGAGACCGACTCCTTGTACGCCTTCTCGATGCCGCGCCCGACGTACTCGAGGTCCATCGCCTTCTGGTCGGGCCTGTAGGGGATCCCTATCCCGCCGCCGATGTTTACGAACTCGAACTCTATCCCGACCTTCTCGCGCAGCTCGAGGACGAGGGCGAACAGCATCTTCGCGGTGTCTATGATGTAGTCGGGGTCGAGCTCGTTGGAGGCGACCATCGTGTGGAGGCCAAAGCGCCTGACCCCCGCCTTCTTCATCTTCGCGTAGCACTCGAAGAGCTGTTCGCGCGTCATGCCGTACTTCGCCTCCTCGGGCTTCCCGATGAGGGCGTTGCCGCCCTGCGGGGGACCGGGGTTGAAGCGGAAGAAAAAAATTCGATTAGACAAATCCATGGGTCGGGGTG
>CACYNF010000021.1 GCA_902775595.1 uncultured bacterium
TTCTTGCCATCGCCGTCGGTGGTTCGGCCCTTGGGCTATATCTCTTTTCGCCCGACATCGTCATTCTGGCGCACGGCGCATGCGCGGTCCTCGTCCTTGCGTTTGCGCTCGCCTACGCGCAGCGCCGCATTGGCGGCCTCGTCGTGCCGAAGTGCCTCGCCTTCCTGCTTGTGGCGTCGATACCTCCGGTGCTTTTCGTAATGGGAGTCGTCCCGGAAAGCATGAGGGCAGAAAAGCTGGCGCTGTTCTTCGGCGAAGAGGGCTCTGGGCTCCTGCCGGCGGGATTCCCTGAACTCCGCGCAGCCCTCTCCGCAATCGCCGAGAAGGTATGGAAGGAGAATCCCTGGCTCGGGACCGGGCTCGGGACCTTCGGTTTTGACATCCGCTTTAACGCGGAGGATGCCGACTGGGCCCTGTTCGCCTCCGGCCAGGCCGGTGCGCTGAACGGATGGCTGCAGATGCTTGCCGAGCGAGGCATATCCGGCGTCGTGTTTTTCGTCTCGCCGCTGCTCTTCCTGCTGTGGACGTATGTGTTCCGGGCTTTTTTTGCGATCTCCGATGTCATCTCAAAGGCGCGACATGGTCTTGGCGCGCTGATATTCCACCCGGCCTGCGTGCTCGGGCCGATTGCAGTCATTGTGGTCGCGGCCTGCGGGTTCTACGACCACTCTTTTTGGCGCTCCGAGGTGATGATGATGGTCGCGGCGATGTTTGCGATGGCCGGAAGTTCGTTCCCGGCGCCGAAGAAGGCGGATGACGAGACTTTGACGGAGAAATAAGAAATGGCGGACAAACCTCTCTATTACGGAAGCACGAAAGGTGCTGGGCCGATGTACTACGGCGGCAAGGGACCCATGTACTACGGTGGCGGACAGGGTCCTATGTACTATGGCGGCGGTCCAAAGTACGGCGGCTCGTACGGCGCCTACGGTTCCTACGGTTCGTACGGCGGCTACGGCGGCGAAGGCGAAGACGGCTCCCTGGTCGGGACCGTCACGATGAGCCGCATGCTCAGGGTCGTCTCGCAGCGGTGGCTCTCCGTGTTCGTGTTTCTTCTGGTGGGCCTCATCATCTCGTTTGCGGTCTACCGAATCTCCCCGACGATCTACGAGGCGAAGAGCGAGTTCACGGTCGACATGCGGCGCGTCACGCGCGGCACTTCAAGCGCGCTCGACGAAACGCTGCCGGACTTCGGCGCCAACTACGCCGA
Organism: uncultured bacterium; assembly: GCA_902775595.1. Classification (GTDB taxonomy): domain Bacteria; phylum Verrucomicrobiota; class Kiritimatiellia; order RFP12; family UBA1067; genus UBA1067. The sequence goes on from CACYNF010000021.1 coordinate 1,211, forward strand.
GATATTCAACACGCGAATCTCCGACTGGCGCTCCGAGAAGATCGTGCTGATGATTCAGCAGCAGTACAGGACGAGCAACCCCGCGTCGACCGTCTCCGACGACGACATCATGGCGACGCTCGCCGACTCGAAGCTCGAGCTTCAGCGCAACTCCCGCATCATCACGATATCGGTGAGGTCCAAGTCCGCGCAGCTCGCGACGGCGCTCGCCAACGCCTATGCGGAGTCCATCGAGGCGTACACCGACGAAGAGAACAAGGTCCGCTGCGACAAGGCCGTCAGCCAGACGCACGAGAACGTCGAGAAGAAGCGCCGCGACGTCGACAAGATCACGAAGCAGCTCCTCGACTTCCGCACCACCCACAAGGTGGACAACCTGCGCTCCTCGCGCGACACCATCCAGCAGGGCCTCTCCAAGACCACGGCCGACATCCTTGCGCTCGAGACCCAGGAGACGCAGCTCGTCGAATGGGAGAAGCTCCTGACCGAGGTGCAGAAGGACCCCGAGACGTTCGGCAACCTCTCCACGGGCGTGCCGCGCGCAGAGGAGATCGCCAAGGAGTACCGCGCCTTCCAGGACGCCTCCGGCGCGTACCAGGGCCTGCTCGTCGCCTATACCGAGAACCATCCCGAGGTTGTCTCGAAGAAAAAGGAGCTCGACCTCGCCAAGCAGCGCTTCCTTGACGCGACGTCGCGCGCGCTCCTGACGGGCCGGTCGACCCTCAACGTCGTCCGCAACCAGCTTTCCAACCTCAAGCAGAAGCAGGCCGACCTCAGGAACGACCTCGCCTCGGTCGAGCAGCAGATCGTCTTCGCGGAGTCCGGGCTCGGGAAGCTCGAGGCGGAGTACGGCGTCGCGCACCGCGTGCTCGAAGGGCTAATCATGGACGAGAACAAGATGCGCATCCAGGCCGAGTCCAACAACGAAATCGTCCGCGTCGCGCGCCAGGCGACCGTTCCCACGAAGCCGGTCCTTCCGAATCCGCTCATCATCTTCGGTGTCGGCGTCGTCCTATCGCTTGGCCTCGGGCTTCTCTTCGTCCTTGTCATCGACAATCTCGAGGATACGGTCGTGAACCTCTCCGACATCGAGGGGCGTCTCGCGCTCAAGGTCCTCGCGGTGTTTCCGCACGTCCGCCGCAAGCGCCGCGAACAGGTCGCCAAGTTCCTGATCGAGGACAAGTACTCGCAGTTCTCCGAGGCGGTCGCGGGCTTGAGGAACCTTCTCGACTCGCCCCGCTACGAGGCGTTCACGCGGTGCCTTCTCATCATATCGACCCAGCCCGGCGAAGGCAAGACGATCACTTCGACGTCCGTGGCGATTTCGCATGCCCAGACCGGCAAGAAGGTCCTTCACGTCGACTTTGACCTCAGGCGTCCGCGCCTTGCAAGGGTTTGGGGCATAGAGCTGACGCAGGACAGGAGCTTTTCGCATGTGCTGCAGGCCGCGAACGGCGGCAGCAAGCCGGACTTCTCGCAGCTCGTCAACAAGTCAACCGTCCCTGGTCTCGACGTCATCTGCTCGCTTCCGCCGGAGGGCGTCTCTCCTGCCACGATATTCGGCTCTGCTGCCGTCACCGAATTCTTCGAGTGGGCCCGCGCCAACTACGACCGCATCGTGGTCGACGCTCCGCCGTACGGCATAGTGGGCGACGTCGTCTCGCTCGCGGCGCAGGTGGATTCGGTGATCATAATGTGCTGCCCCGACCGGACCCACTTCAGGCCGATCCAGTACTGCTCCAGGAGCCTTACCGAGGCGGGCGCCAACATCCTTGGCGTCGTTGTCAACGACGTCGAGGTCTCGAGCGTCTCGGTGTTCGATCCGTCGTCCCATCGCCACTACGGCTATGGCTACGGCTACGGCTATGGCTACGGTTACGGCTACAGGCCGAAGAAGGCCGAAAATGCCAATGATGGCGGCGACGGCGGGAAGCAGGGCAATCCCGCCGCCGATGCGAAGCGCCGGCTTATCCACGAGGAGCTTGCAGATGAGGAATAGCCGCCGCTGCATCGTAACGGGAGGCTGCGGGTTCATCGGCTCCGCGCTCGTCCGCCATCTCTGCCGCGAGGGACGCGACGTCCTCGTCGTGGACAAGCTCACTTATGCGGGCAACGTCGAGTCGCTTAGGGAAGTCGAGGGGAAGTACAAGCTGCTCGTGAAGGACATCTGCGACCAGGAGGCGATGGATGCCGCCTTCGCGGAGTTCAAGCCCGACACGATATTCCACCTTGCCGCGGAGTCGCATGTCGACCGGTCGATTGACGGCCCCGGCGAATTCGTCAGGACGAACGTCGTCGGCACGGCTACCCTGCTGCAGTCCGCGCTAAAGTACTGGAAGGCTCTTCCCGACAGGGACGCGTTCGTCTTCCAGCACATCTCCACGGACGAGGTGTACGGCACCCTGGGCGAGACGGGCTTCTTCACCGAGAAGACGCCGTATTCTCCCCATTCGCCCTATTCCGCGTCGAAGGCCTCGAGCGACCACATGGTCCGCGCCTGGCACGACACGTACGGGATGCCGGTCCTCATCACCAACTGCTCCAACAACTACGGCCCCTACCACTTCCCAGAGAAGCTCATCCCGTTGATCATACTGAACTGCCTCGACGGGAAGCCGCTCCCGGTCTACGGGAAGGGCGCGAACGTGCGCGACTGGCTCTATGTCGACGACCACGTGAAGGCGCTCTGCCTCGTCAACGAAAAGGGCGTTGCCGGCGAGACGTACAATGTCGGCGGGCACAACGAGCGCACGAATCTCGAGGTGGTCAAGACCGTCTGCTCGATTCTCGACGAGCTGAGGCCTCGCGGCAACGGCAAGTACGAGGAGCTCATAACCTACGTCGCCGACCGTCCGGGGCACGACCTCCGCTACGCCATCGACCCGGCGAAGCTTATGAACGAACTCGGCTGGAGACCCGAGGAGAACTTCGAGAGCGGAATCCGCAAGACCGTTCAGTGGTATCTCGACAACGAGTGGTGGTGGAAGCCCATCCACGAGAAGAAGTACGCCGGACAGCGGTTGGGGAAGGGTTGAAGTTCAGAGTTAATAGTTTGATGTTTGATGTTTAAAGTTTGAAAAACAAGGAGGAAACATGAACCAGGCAGAGAAAGAGCGCCTTGCCCGCGTCGGCAAGACCTTCAACGCGAAGAAGTACATCAAGGAGGAGATCGAGGCGATCAAGAAGCAGGTCGGCGACAAGAAGGTCCTGCTCGCGCTTTCCGGCGGCGTTGACTCGTCCGTCTGCGCGGCGCTTCTCTACAAGGCCATCGGCAAGCAGCTCGTCTGCGTCTTCGTCGACCACGGCTGCATGCGCCTCAACGAAGGCAAGATGATCAAGAAGGTCTTCAAGGGCCAGTTCGGCGTCAACCTCATCGCGCTCGACTGCGAGAAGCGCTTCCTCGACAAGGCGAAGGGCGAAACGGACCCCGAGAAGAAGCGCAAGATCATCGGCGGCGAGTTCATCAAGGTCTTCGCCGACACTGCGCGCGACCTCCAGAAGAAGTACGGCAACATCGAGTTCCTCGGCCAGGGCACGATCTACCCCGACATCATCGAATCGGGCGTCGGCGGCCACAAGGCGGTGAAGGCCCACCACAACGTCGGCGGCCTTCCCAAGGACATTCTCTTCAAGGGCCTCGTCGAGCCCGTCAAGTACCTCTACAAGGACGAGGTCCGCAAGGTCGGCAAGCTTCTCGGCCTCCCCGAGGAGATGGTCATGCGCCAGCCGTTCCCGGGACCCGGCCTCGCGGTCCGCTGCATCGGCGAGCTCACGAAGGAGAAGCTCGACATCCTCCGCCAGGCGGACTTCATCTTCCGCGACGAGATGCACAAGGCGGGCTTTGACAAGAAGGCCCAGCAGTTCTTCGCGATCAACACCAACGTCAAGTCCGTCGGCGTCAAGAACGGCGCGCGTACGTTTGGCTACGTGATCGCCATCCGCGCCATCTCGACCCAGCAGTTCGTCAAGGCCGGCATCGTCGAGCTCCCGTTCAAGTTCGTCTCCATGGTCGCCGAGAAGATCGCGACGAAGGTGAAGGGCGCGAACCGCGTCGTCTGGGACATCACCCCGAAGCCCCCGGCCACGATCGAGTGGGAATAAGGGGTCAGTAGTTAGGGGTCAGGAGTCAGTGAAGAGGGTTTTTATTGATGGAAGTGCTGGGACGACCGGCCTCAGGATCCGCGAGCGGCTTTCGTCGCGCGCGGATCTTGAACTAGTCGTGCTTCCCGACGAGGTTCGCAAGGACGTCGCCGCAAGGCGCGACGCGCTGAACTCCTGCGACGTCGCCTTTCTGTGCCTCCCCGACGCGGCGGCGATAGAGGCCGTGTCGCTCGTCGAGAGCCCTAACACCGTCATCATCGACACCTCGACCGCCCACCGCACGTCTGACGGCTGGGAATACGGCTTCCCCGAGCTCGCTGGCCGCCGCGCCGCGATCGCGAAGTCGAAGCGTATCGCGAACCCCGGCTGCCATGCGTCGGGCTTCATCGCCCTCGTAGAGCCGCTCGTCCGCGCCGGGATCATCTCCAGGGACGAAAAGCTCTCGGCCTTCTCCCTTACCGGTTATTCCGGTGGCGGCAAGAAAATGATAGCAGAGTATGCGCCGGAGGCGCAAAATCCACTGGGGGGTGCGGGGGATCTCCCCCGTCCATTCCATCTACTTCTCGGCGGCCGCCAGTACGCCCTTGGACAGTCCCACAAGCATCTCCCCGAGATGGTGAAGGTCTGCGGCCTTGCCGCCGCGCCTTGCTTCTCGCCGATCGTCGTGCCGCACTACAGCGGAATGGAAGTGACGGTGCCGCTCTTTGACCGCGACCTCGCGGCGATAAAGGCGTGCTATGCCGAGTACTACGCGGGACATGGGATGGTGCGCTTCGTTGACGACCCTGCCGCGGCGGAAGGAGGGTTTCTTTCGTCCGCAGGGCTTTCGGGCAGCGATGCGATGGAGGTCTCGGCCTACGGGAACTCCGAACGCGTGGTTCTCGTCGCGCGCTTCGACAACCTCGGCAAGGGCGCCTCGGGCGCGGCGATTCAGAACATGAACATCGTGCTTGGCGTCGCCGAGGCGACGGGCCTCGAGGCATAGCCGGCGCTACTTCTTCTGCTGCCACTTGCCGGCGTCGTCCTGGTACCAGGACCCGGCGGGTATCTTCTCGCGTATTTTCGCGGCGTAGCGCTTCTGGACGGTCTCCAGGGTGGTGCCGTTGGACTTTGCGATTTCGCTGAAGCGTTTTATTCTCTTGGCGTTCTCCTCGGCGATCAGGATTCGGTCGTCGTCCGTTGTGCCGGTGCGCTCCTCGAGCATCGCGCGGTTCGTGAAGCCGGCGGCCTTGCGGTCGACCATCTCCTTCACGGCCTTGTAGTTGCCCTTTGGCTTCTGCTGGTCTTCGTCGGCGAACGCCTTGTCGAGATCCTTGTCGACCTTGAGGTTGACGTCCATGGTGATGTGGATCGGCTTTATCTCGCTTTCGGTCTTGACCTGGATGCATCCCGCCGCGCAGACGGCCGCCGCCGCGAGCATGATGTGGGTTTTCATTTCTGCTTCTCCTTGCCTGTATGTCGTTTGAACTTAAGTCCGAGGTTGACAATCTCGTCGACATCGCCGTGGAAGGCGATGTTCAGATTGACAGGGACGGTTGTGTTCCCGCGCGTCGCGGAGCCCTCGATCTTGACGCCGAGGGTGGCGTCCTCCCCGTCCTCGCCGCGCGCGAGCTCGATCTTGAGCACGTTGTAGTCGAGGTCGGCGAGAACCTTCGCGAGGTTTCCGCGCTCCGCCTCCGGCACGCCGCCGAGCTTCAGGTTGTCGAGAATCGGATTCGGGTCGTCGATGCGCAGCTTGCCGGATTCTCCCGGCGTCGAGAAGAGGTAGGTGTTCTTGATGCGCAGCTCGCGTCCGCCCTTCAGGAAGAAAGGCATCTTCCCGTGGAGGCGTCCCGAGGCCTGTCCGCGGAAGCACGCGAGCCGCGAGAGGACCTGTCCGGCGTCGATGCCGTCCGCGAAGACCGTCGCGCCGGCGCTGAGCCTCTCGGGGTCGAGGAAGAGGGAGTAGAGTCTCAGTTCGCCCCCGCAGCAGTCTGCGCCCGCCTCGGTTACGAGGTAGGAGCGTTCCGTCGCGCGGACGCTCGCAAAGACGTTGGAAAGCGTGAAGCCGGCGAATTCCACCGCATCGGCGCGCGGGAAGAGCGGTGCGATGTCGCGGTGGTCGGCGATGCCGTCCGCGCCGAAACGCACTTTCAGCCCGTCGATGCGCGCCGGCTTTCCCCCGGTCACAAGCGAGGCGTCGACGTCGGAGAGCGAGCAGCGGGCCGTCCATGCGGGAACGGGGCGCCCGGGCGTGCATTCGCCGCTTGCGTCGAGCTTGAACGTTCCTGAAAACACAAGGTTTGAAATCGAAGGCGGAACTGCGCGCGAAAGAATGGAAGCGAGCACTTCGTTGTCCTGCGTGACGTGCGTCTCGGGGATGCTGGCCGTGAAGCTCCAGTCGCGCTTTCCGCGCACGGAGAAGTCGGCGTAGGCCTTCCAGTCGGTTCCGTCGAGCGTCAGGGCGAGGTCGCCTTCGGCGCGTATGAAGCCAAATCGCACGTGCGCCGAGGCGCTGTACGGCCAGTCAAGGAGAGTGCCGCTCGCGCGGATGCGGAATCCGTCGGGCTTTCCGCGCATGATGTCGATGTCGGCGGTCACCTTTTTGGACGAGACGAGCTCGGCGGCCTTGCCTTTGAGATACGGAGAAGCGTCGAGTTCGAGCACGGGGATCGGCACATGCGTCAGGAGGAACGGAATCGAGAGGACGAACGCCGCGGCCGCGAAAACGACGGCAACGGCCGCGATGAGCAGCCGGCGCCGCCACTTGTGCGTTTTTCTCCCTGTCCCGTCCATATCCAGCCGTATTATATCAAAACTTAGGCAATGCGTCACAGCAAACCTGATTTATGGTATAATGTTGAAAAATATGAGAGAGCAACAGACGAGGTCCGTGGCATGAAGATTCTCCAGGTTCTTCCGGCGCTCGGGCAGGGCGGAGTGGAGCGCGGGACGGTCGAAATCGCCCGAGCGCTTGCCGACGCGGGCATTCCGAACGCTGTCGCGAGCGCGGGCGGGCGGCTCGTACATGCCCTTGACGAGCTCGGCGTCGAGCATCTTCGGCTTCCGCTTGACCGCAAGAATCCATTCACGCTGCGCAGTTGCGCGAAGAAGCTTGCCGAATACTGCGCTGCGAACGATGTCACGCTCATGCATGTAAGAAGCCGCGCGCCTGCGTGGGCGGTCAAGTGGGCGTCGAAGCGCTGCGGGGTGAAGTGGATTGCGACGTTCCACGGCGTCTACGGAACGGAACCGAAGTTCCTCAAGATTCCATACAACCGGGTCATGCTCCAGGGCGAGAGGACGATCGCGATCTCGGAATACGTCCGCCGCCACATCCTCGACACGTACAAGGGCGTCGATCCCGAGAGGCTTGTCCTCATACACCGCGGCGCGAACACGGGTGCGTTTAGCCCGGACGCGGTGCCGCGCGAGGTGTGGATGGCGAAGAAGACGGGGCAGTACGGCTTCGAGGCGGACCGTCCGGTGATAACCCTCCCAGGCCGCCTCACGCGCTGGAAGGGGCAGGAGATATTCCTCGAGGCGCTCGGCATGATGCGCAACCGCCGCTTCGGCGTGCTTATCCTCGGCTCCGACCAGGGGCGGACGGAATATTCCGACCATCTCCGCACGATGGCGGGGAAGCTCTCCGACGAGACGCGCGTCGTGTTCCGCGACCACACTTCGCAGATGCCGCTCGTCTATGCGCTGAGCGACATAGTGGTAAACGCGTCGTCCGCCCAGCCCGAGGCGTTCGGGCGCACGATCCCCGAGGCGCAGGCCACGGGACGACTCGTCCTCGCGACGGCTCACGGCGGCGCGTGCGAGACGGTGAAGGACGGCGAGACGGGTTTTCTCGTTCCGCCGGGCGACGCCAAGGCGATGGCCGCGAAGCTCGACGAGATGCTCGAGATGCCCGAGGAGGCGAAGGCGAAGATGCGCGCCGCCGCGGTCGAGTCGGTGCGCGCGAACTTCTCCACAGCGAAGATGTGCGAAAAGACCCTCGCCCTATACCGCGAGCTGCACGGGGAGGCGAAATGAAGCGGTCGCCGCGGATACTGTTCGTCGGGAACTTCCTGATCCGCCATTGGGGGAACGGCAGGAGCGGGATCGACATGCGGCTGGAGGCGGGGGCGATCCGGAACGGCTGGCAGGCGCTCGCGTTCTCGGAGCGCGACGTTGCGCGCTTCCTCGCGCCGCTCGGCTTCATGCGCAGGGTCGGCGCGAAGATGATGAACGACCGCCTTGTGAAGACGGCGAGGAACTGGAAGCCCGACTTCGTCTTCGTCGCGCACTGCGACTACGTGGCGAACGAGACGCTTTACGCGATCCGCGAGGCGGTGCCGGGCGTGAAGATAATCCACATCAACTGCGATCCCGTCGAGACGGAGCACTGCTGCGAGCAGATACGCCGCCGCATGGACTCGTGCGACGCGATCTTCGTGACGACCGCGGGCGACAAGCTCAAGGAGTGGACGACGGGGAAGAACATCGTAGGGTTCTACCCCAACCCGAGCGACCCGTCCTTCGAGGTCGAGGACAACTCCGCGAAGACCGAATTCAGATACGACCTCTTCTTCGCGGGAAGGCCCGCCGACGCGGACCAGCGCAAGACCCTTCTTGCGGAGCTCCTGCCGAAAATCGATCCGAAGGTGCGGCTCGGGTTCTTCGGCATGGGCCGTCCGCTCGTCGTGGGACGCGCCTACGAGGAGGCGATCGCGGAGTCAAAGATGGGGCTCTCCATAAACCGCTTCGAGGGATGGAAGTGGTACGCGTCCGACAGGCTCACGCACCTCATGGGCAACGGACTCCTCGCGTTCCAGTACGAAGGGAACTCGATGCAGGACTTCTTCACGAAGGACGAGACGGTGTACTTCCGCGACGCGGGCGATCTCGCCGACAAGATCGCGTTCTACAACTCGCACGACGACACCAGGCGCGTCGTCGCGGCGGCGGGGATGCGCAAGTACAGGCGGCTTTTCGACGCGCGGCGGGTGCTCAGGTACATGGTCGAGACCGCGGCGGGCGAGGCGCATTCGGAGCCGTACGAGTGGGGCTCGGAGGTGTACAGGTGATTTTCGAGGCGTTCAGAAGGTTCCGCGCCGAGACTCCGGACGCGCCGGCGTTCCTCGTGTCGTCCGGCGACAGGTCGGTCCCGATTTCGTGGCGACAGTTCACCGACGACATCGCGGCGGTGGTATGGGCGATCGGGAAGTACTGCCCAGGTGCGACAATCGGCATCCTCGGCGAGAACTCGTACCAGTGGATAGTCGCGCACGCGGCCTGCCTCCTTTCCGGCTCGGTCGCCGTTCCGCTCGACGTCAACCTCACTGCGGACGAGATATGCGAGAGGCTCGAATTCGTGGGCGCGAAGACGATCGCCCACTCGTCGCTATACGGCGAGAAGGCGATTGAAGTGTCGCGTCGCATGCCGGGCGTGCTGCGCGTGGGGTTCGGGTCGCTTGCCGCGGACATCTTCATGCAGGGCGGGCACACGAAGGAGGCGTTCGCCCTCTGGGAAGGCAGCGGCCCGGCGCGGATCGGCGCGGACGGCTCGCCGGCCGTCGCCACGATAGTCTTCACCAGCGGCACGACAACGGTTCCGCGCGGAGCGGAGCTTACGCTCGCCGCGATAGAGTCCTTCGCGGCTACGGGGTCAAAGGCGCTTCCGATGGGCGCGGGCGAGCGTTCGCTGATGCTTCTTCCGCTCCACCACATCTTCGGCATATCCTCGACGTACCTGATGCTCGTCAACGGCGTCGCGCTCGGCGTATGCCCGGACTTCAGGCGCATATACGACGCCGTGAACCGCTTCATGGTCGACTTTGCGTTCCTCGTTCCGGCGCTTGCGGACATCCTCGCGGCGAAGTGCGAGCAGCACGGCGTTAAGGGTCTCAAGTGGATACTCGTCGGAGGCGCGCCGATCTCGCCGCGGACCGACTCGCGTCTCGCCGCGCTTGGAATCCGCGTGGTGACGGGGTACGGCCTCACGGAGACGGCGGCGCTTTATTCGCTTGCGCCGCTCGGGGAGCGCACGCGCAACGGCAGCGCGGGCAAGGTCTCGCATCTCCCGGAGGTCGAGACGAAGGTGTCGGAGGGCGGCGAGCTGATGGTGAGGGGTCCGAACGTAATGCTCGGATACTTCCGCGCGCCGGAGAAGACGGCGGAGGTGCTTTCTCCGGACGGATGGTTCAGGACCGGCGACATAGGGCGCATCGACGCCGACGGCTTTGTCTGGATAACGGGGCGCGCGAAGCGCACGATCGTCCTCTCGTCCGGAAAGAAGATCGCGCCAGAGGAACTCGAGGGCAGGCTCCTCTCCTGCCCGGGGATAGCCGAGGTCGTCGTGACGGGCGAGTCGGAGAGCCGCACGATCACGGCGGAGATATACGCGGAGATTCCCGAGAGTGACGTGCGAGAGGCGGTCGCGGCGGTGAATCGCGAGCTTCCCATCTACAAGCGGATCAAGCGCGTCGTTGTGAGGGAGTCGCCTTTCCCGCGGACGTCGTCGGGCAAGATACGACTTCCCATCGCGCCTCCTCCTCCGGCTAGACAGCGTCCTGCGCATCGCCACACGCTTCCCCTGCCGCCGGTCCCGCGCGGATGGTGGCTCGCGCTTGCGCTTCTTGGCATCGTGGCGCTGGCGCTTGTCGTGATAGCGGTATGTTTCATCGTCTATCTGGGGGCCGACTGATGCACAAGCGGCAGAGAAAGAGGGTGATCCAGCGCATACGCCGTCCGTTCGAGTGGCTCGGCATCGCGCTCGGATTCCTCGTCCTCGCTCATCTGCCGAGGAGGGCGATGCAGGCCGCGTGCGACTTCGGCGGGGCGGTGATGCATTTCTTCGACAGGCGCGGGCGTGAGCTTGCGCTCGCGAACCTGCGCATAATCTTCGGCCGGGACGTCCCCGGCGCAAAGAAGATCGTCCGCCGCAGCTACCGCAACATGGCGCGCGCCGTGGGGCATGCGTTCTGGACGTGCCGAAACGCCGCGAAGCGCGCGGCCGCCGCCGGGGAGATGAGCGAGGAGGCCAAGGCGTTCCTCGCCGCGAACCGTCCGGCGGTCACCGTCTCCGCGCATCTCGGATGCTGGGAGATACTCTCGCAGCTTGCATATCTTGAGGGGCATAGCATGATGTCCGTCGCAAAGGACATCGGGACGAGCGCGATGACCTCGCTCCTCATGAAGGCGCGGCGGTCGATCGGGCAGGAGATAGTCCGTGCGGACGGAGCGTTCCGTCCGCTGATGCAGGGCTTGAAGGACGGCAAGTCGCTCGGACTCCTTGTCGACCAGGTGGTCAAGCCGAGGAACGGCGGCGTGTGGGTCCGGTTCTTCGGGCGCCCCGTTCCCGTCTCCGCGGCGCCGGCGTTCTTCGCGGCGAAGGGGAAGGCCCCCGTGGTGATCGCATGGTCGCGCCCGCTCCGCGACGGACGCTACCGCTGCGAGCTGATTCGCACCTACGCTCCCGGCGCCGCGCGCGACATCTGGGGCTTCACGCAGTCCTGCATAAGGGATCTTGAACGCGTCATCCGGCGCCACCCTTCGTGCTGGGTCCTGAACTACAGGTATTTCCGTAAGCGGCCGACGGCGGAGGATCTCGCGCTCCTCGCGTCGCGGGAGGCAAAGGCGGGGGCGGAGAAGTGACGTGTGAATTCCTGTTCGTCCTGTGGTCTGCCGCGCGGACGCACGAGCGCGAGATTGCGGACGCAATAGCGAAGCGTTTCCGCGTAACAAGGGATTTCGAGGTCGAATGGCCGAAGCGGCATTTCGCCGAAAACCTTGCGGCGTTCTACGGTTGGCGAAGCTGGCACGTCTGGCGCAACAAGGCCAGGAAGTGCGGCACGGGGCCTTTTCGCGTCATCGTGGTGGAGGATCCCTCCCCGGTCTGGCGGCGCGACAGGGACACGTACGGCCACGAGCTGGTCGTGGACGCGAACGTATACGACCTGAAGAAGTCGTTCCGCGCGCTTACCGGACGCTCAAACGTCGTCCATTCGTCCGTCACCGCCGATGAGACCGCGCACCAGCTCGCCGCGCTTTCGTCGCCTTCGAACGATCCGATTCCGTTCCGGGCGATGTGCTATCCGGACGACGAGCGCATCCGTCTCGTCCGACGCCGCGTGTGGCTCGGGATCGCCGGCGACGTGCTCGTTCCGCTCGCGGCAAGCATCGCGGCCGTGCTGGCGGTGTGGGGGGACGTATTGGTGAATGGGCCGGCATGCACGGAGTACGGGCTAGTGGAGTGGTCTGGTCTTGCGCTTTCCGCCATCTCCGGCGCGTTGATGACGCTTTGCGCCATACGCGCAAAGTCCGGGCGCGGCGCGCACGCGCTTGCGGCGGCCTTCTTCTTCGACATGTCCATCCGCGAGATAGACTTCATGCTCGACCGCGCGTTCGGAGCGTGCATCTGGCCGTGGGCGCTCACGGCCGTCACGCTCACGTTCACCGCCGTCACGGTGCGGTACGCGAAGACGGTCTATCCCGGACTAAGGGCCATGCGCCGTTCGCGCCGTTTCCCGCTCTTCGCGTGCGGCGCCGCGCTGATGCTTTTCGTCTCCCAGATCATAGGACGGCCATCGTTCTGGAATTCGCTAGGAATTGCGGATGCAGCGGTGATCAGCCGTTTCATCGAGGAGAGCGTGGAGCTGTTCGGATATGCGCTGATGTTTTCATGGGCCGCGTCTCATGCCCTTCGCGTGCTGCGCCGCAGAACTGACCGCCTGGATTATGGTATAATATAGCCAAAGTGGATACGGTTCCGGATATTCTCGACGCCGAATATGACTTCGTCGCCAGCCTTGGCTACGATTGCCATTGCGCGACCATGCTCAGGAAGTTCGGCCTGAGATCGTGCTCGTCGCCTCTTGATTGGCTTACCGCGGCTCCGCTCGAGACGCGTCTCAGGCTTGTCGAGACCCGCTTCGCCGGCTTTCTCGAAAAGGGCAACATGAAGAAGCTCGAGAAGGAGCCTGGCGCCCCCGGGAAGGGCAACGACCACTACGAAGACACGGCTACTGGGCTGAGGTTTTTCCATGACTTCCGCGAGACGCTTCCCTTTGACGAGTCGTATTCTCAGGTGAAGGCGAAATACGACCGTCGCATAGCGCGGCTCTACGTAAACGTCTCCAGGGCGAAAAGGGCGCTGTTCGTCTGGTGCGATCCCCTCCATCCGCTTGCGGAGGACGTCCGCGCGGATGCCGAATCGCGGCTGCGGGCTGCGTTTCCGGGCAGCGACGTGAGACTTCTGTCGGTCTCGTCTGACGACGACTTCGCTCGCATCAGAAACTCGGCCGCCTCGGCCATGCACCGCCGCACGGAGCGACTGAGGCTCCTCATACGCTGCCTCACGTGGCCGCACCTGACCCGTGCGGGCAGAAGCGCCGCGAGGCGCAGGCTCGAAAAAAAATGGGGGCTTGAATGACGGAGATCGGCAAAGGCTCCCGCCGCGTCTGCCTGCGGCTTCCGGACTCACGGCTCTGCGTCAAGCGCTACCGCGACGACGACGGCGTCGGCGAGACCGTGAAGCGGGAAATCGCGCGCTTCCGTTTCGACCGTCGGCGCAGCACATGCGCACAGGAGTACGACTACATCCGATCTCTCGCGGCGAAGCTTCCGCCTGAGGTGTTCGCCGTCTTCCCGGAGACGATGGAGCTGAGGGATGATCCTGTCCACGGGTGGCATCTCGTCGAGAGTCTCGTCCTCAACGGCGACGGCTCGGTTCCGGAGAGGTTCTCGCGCACCTGCCGCGCGGCTGACGCGGACACGCGCCAGCGGCTTCTCTGCGCGTTCCGCGACCTTGCGCACGCGTTCGAGGCCGCGGCCGTCAGGTTCTACGATCCGCAGAATGTGCTCGTCCAGTGGGAGGGCGGGCCCTTCGAGGGCGCTTTCAGGCTGAGGATCGTCGACTTCGAGCCGGCGTCGCGCGCGTTCCTCCCGGTAGACCTCCTCTGCCCGGCGTTAAGGAGGATGAAGCTCCGCCGCCGCGTCAGGAGATATCTCTGGCAGCATGTTGCCGCGAAATACAACCCGCTTCCATGGCGCGAAAGGGCGGCGTGGGACGCGATCATCGCGGAGAAGGGGCCGGGGATGGGCCTCTCGGGCTGCCGTGCGTTTCTTGAGAACAAGCTCGTCAACGACATTTTCTACGAGGGGCTCTTCAACGGGAAGCCGTGCATCGTGAAGTGCTCGTCGCGCGCGCCCGAGTCGATCGAAAACGAATACGAGCTCGCCTCTCGCATGCATGCCGCAGACCCAGTGCACTTCCCCGACGTGTACGCCTTCTCGCCGGGGCCCATGGCGTTCGTCGTCGTCGAGAAGATCGCCGGCGGGCGGTCTCTCGAGACCGAGCCGGCGGACGGATTTGGCGACGACCTTGTGGCGATAGTCGACGCGCTCCACGGCGCAAACGTGGTCCATCGCGACATTCTGCCGTCCAATTTTCTCGTTGCGCCGGACGGTCATCTCAGGCTCATAGACTTCCAGTTCGCAGTCGACATGGCGGTGAAGAAGGTCGACCCGTGGCTACTCCGCCGCCCTGCATACCACTTTCTGGTCTTTGCCGCCGCCATGGGGCCGAAGGGCGCGTGGTGGGACGACGCGGCGTTTGTCGACTTCCTCTTCCCGTTTCTCCGCGGCCGCATCGCCTCCCGCATAGGCCGCCTGCGCTTTGAAATCCCGTTTTCCCCCCTTGTCCGCATACGCCTGGGTCTGCTTGCCGGCTGCATGAAGATCCAGCGGATGTTCACCCGTCCGGGCTCCCGCAAACGGCAGTCCATAGACCGCAGACTGGAAAGGTTCTCATGGTCAAGTTCTTCGTAAAGATCGTTGTGCAGGTGTTCTTCTGGAAGCCGAGGAACTGGCGCAAGGGCTTCAAGGCAAAGCTCGAGTCGCGGCTCTATTCGATCGCGATCCGCCGCCGCGCGAAGTCGTGCGGAAGGGGTCTCCTCGTCCTCGGTCCTGGCGTCAACGTCACCTCCAGCACGACGATCGGCGACGGCGCGGGGTTCGGGAAGCGCGTCAAGATCTTCGGCGACGGCCCTGTTTCCATCGGCCGCCGCGCCGTGCTTGCCGAGGATACCGTGGTCTACACGCAGGTGCACGACTACGACCACTCCGACGTGCTTCCGTTCGGCTGGGGCTTTACGTATCCCGAGACGAGCATCGGCGACTACGCGTGGCTCGGGATAAAGTGCATAGTGCTTCCCGGCGCCCGCATAGGCGAAGGCGCGATTGTCCAGGCCGGAAGCGTAGTCATGGGCGTCGTTCCTCCGTGCGCCATCGTCGCGGGGAATCCCGCGAAGGTCATCGGATGGCGGGATGTCGAGCACTACAACAAGCTCAAGGTCGCTGCAGGCGAAACGCCCGTAAGGCCCCCTGCGGGGGAGTCGAAAGTTCCAAGTTCGAAGTTGGAAGCTGGAAGTTCGAAGTCGGGCGCCGAAAGCTCGAAGCTGCGTGACGACCGCCTCGCCGACATATTCTGCGGCGTGTTCTCCGTATTGCCCGAAGAGGCCGTTGCGATGAAGTACAAGGAGCATCCGGCGTGGGACTCCGCGGGGCAGATGGCGCTTGTCGCCGCGATCGAGCGCGAATACGGCCGGTCTCTCTCCCCCGGGGAGATATACCGCCTAAGGTCGTACGCCGACGCAATGGACATCGTAAAGCCAAAGGCCGAAAGTCAGAAAGCTTTCGCACCAGGCACCAGGCACCAGGCACCAGGCACCGTCTTCGACCTTGACCGCGACGGGACGGCCGTGATAGACGACGGCAGGGAGGTTTCGTACAGGGAGCTCGCGTCTCTCTCGGCCGATGCCGTCAGGGGGCTTGAGCCGCGGACGGTCAAAGTCGTCGTCAACGGGCAGGACCTCGCGACCGTCGCGCTGTTTGTGGGCTGCGTGAACTCGGGCGTTGTCCCGCTGATGGTCCCCGCCACGATGGACCCAGGGCTTCTCGCGCGGCTTTGCGCGACGTACGAGGGGAGGCCGACCTCGCAGGACCTCTCGCTTCTCCTCACGACCAGCGGCTCCACGGGGAGCCCGAAGCTCGTGCGCATCTCAAGGGAGGGGCTTCGCGCCGACAACAAGATGAGCGAGCGGCTTTTCGGGTTCGACGCCGCGACGCGCATGACGATGATACTGCCGATCTGCTACGCATGGGGGCTTTCCGTCGCCTGTTCGGTGCTTGAGGCGGGCGGGACCCTCGTGATGACGCGGCGGACCGTGATGGACGCGGAGCTCGCCGACGTGATGCTTTCGTCGCGCGCGACCCATCTCGCCGGCGTTCCCTACATGTACGAGATGCTGGAGCGCTTCAGGTTCTTCGAACGCGATTTCCCCGCGCTCAGGGGGCTTCTCGTCTCCGGCGGCGCGCTCGCGCCGGCGCTGAGGCGCAAGTTCGCCGAAAGCGCGAAGGCGCGCGGGATATCCTTCAGCGAGGGATACGGGCAGACCGAGACGACGGGCGTCATGTCGACGATAAGGACCGATCTCATGCCGGAGCGCATCGGCTCGATCGGAAAGGCCGGCGAAGGCGGCCGCTTCAGGGTGGACGACGGCGAGCTCGTCTACGAGGGGCCGATCGTCGCGATGGGGTACGCCGTGTGCGCGGAGGACCTTCTCAAGGGCGACGAGTGGAAGGGGGTTCGACGTACGGGCGACCTGGCGACGATCGACGCAGACGGGTACGTCACGCTCACTGGGCGTGCCTCGCGCTTCCTCAAGATATTCGGCAACCGCGTCTCTCTTGACGAGGTAGAGAATCTCGTGAAGGACGGCTTCGCTGGCTCAGGATGCGCGGCGACAGGCGCAGACAACGACTTGCATGTCTTCGTCTGCGGCGTTTCCGCTGCGGACGTCGAGAAGTTCCTCGTCGCGAAACTCCACTTCAACGCGACGGTGGTGAAGGTCCATGTCTTGGATTCTATCCCGCTCAACGCGAACGGGAAGACCGACTATCCAAAATTGAAGGGGATGTGCGGCAAATGAGCAGCGAGCTGACAGACGAGGAGCGTCGCAGCATCGAGACGCGCGAATGGGAGAAGGTTGTCTCCGGCGGGGGCTGCCACCGCAAGGGCAACGTCCGTCTCTTCGGAGACGTCAGGCTTCTCAGGTTCAAGCTTTCCAAGGGACCTAAGAGGTTTCTTACCTTCCATCCGAAGGAGACTCCGCTTGCGACGTTCAAGCTTGGCCGTACGGCGTGGGCAGTCGTGAGGCAGGACGGCGAACTTGAGGAAAGGCAGGTCCCGATCGCGAGCGAAGCCAATGCCCTCGTCCGCGTGAAGCTCGCCGTTTCGCGCGTCCTGCAGGCGCCTGTCATCTTCCTTAAGGGGCTTTTCAGGAGGCGGAAGAAGTTCTCGCACTTCCTGCTCTGCGGATGCAACTGTGAGCTCGCCTACCGCTTCGTCAGGGCCAACGGATTCCTCGACTCCACTTTCTTCGCCTGGGCGAGCGCAGGCGACTGCAAGGATCTCGTGGCGGCTCTCCGCCGCTTCGACGACATTTTCGCCGGGGAGATGACCTTCGACCCGACTGCGAACGACATATTCATGTGCTCCAATACCGGCACCGTCGCGCATTCGCGCTACTCGCCGAAGGGCGGCGGCGCGAAGCCCGAGAGGAAGGCGTCGGACATTGAGTCTGAGAAGGCCGAGTTGCGTTCGCGCATGAACCACCTCCGCGAGAAGTTCCGCCGCCAGCTCAGTGACGACGAGTCGACCCTCGTCGTCGTCAAGTTGCGCCCGGAGGAATGTCCCGAGGGCGACGCCCGCATCAAGGCGCTTGACGCGCAGCTTCGCGAGATGGGCGGGCGCAACTACTCGATCCTCGCCGTCTGCCGCAAGGCCGACGCCGTGCATTTCCCGAAGGAGCATCCCGGCTATTACCTGCGCACCGTCTCCAGCTACAATCCCGAGTGGAAGGCCGCGACGGAACAGTTCGGCGACAGGGCGGGATGGACCGTCATCTGGCGCGAGTTCGCGCCGATGAAGAAACTCGTCCAGCACAAGACGTACAAGTTCGAGGAAGGGCATTGATGATACCGAAGACGATACACTACGTCTGGGTGGGCGATGCGCCGAAGCCGCGGCAGGTCCTCGACTGCATCGAGAGCTGGCGCCGCTTCTGCCCCGGCTGGGAGATACGCGAATGGGGAAACGACTTCGCCTCGACGGTCGGCAACCGGTATGTTCGCGAGGCCCTTGCCCATCGCAAGTGGGCCTTTGTCGCAGACTGGGTGCGGCTTCACGCCCTCGTGGCGTGCGGCGGATTCTATCTCGACACGGACATGGAGATGGAGAAGCCCTTCGACGACTTCCTCGGGGAGAAGTTCGTCATCAGCTGGGAGCGGATGAACGGCCGCACGAACTTCAACTGCGGCGTAATCGGCTGCGAGCCGGAGAACGAAGTCGCCAAGGGGCTTCTCGCCCTCTACGACGACCTGCCGTTCGTCAAGCCCGACGGAGAGCTCGACCAGACGCCGAACACCGTCCGGTTCCTTGCGCATTTCGAGTCGGTGTGGAAGGTGCATCCGTCGGCCGACGGAATGGACACTGTCCGCTTCGGCGACGGCGGAGTCGTCTATCCGTGGACCTACTTCCTTCCCGGCGGCGGCTATACGCGCCATTTATACGAAGCGTCGTGGCTCGACCCTTGGCTTCGCAAGGTGTGGCTGAAGGCGGGGAAGTACAAGCTTGTCCGCTTCAAGCGCCGCAAGGAAGTCTCGGCGTCTGCGCCAGTCGCGCTGATGGACGGGGAACGTCGTGTCGCGTCGCTCCCGATTGGAAGCCGCAAGCGCGTCGTGCTTGTAAGGACGGAGGTGCCGCATGGCTGATGGAAGCGACTGCTCCGGCTGCGTCTTCGTCGCAGTTGTGCGCGACCACGACATGTACGCACGGCTCGTGAAGGGCAATCCGAGCAACGCCGGCGGCGAGTTCGTCGCGTTCGACAACCTTGCGGAAAACCTTTCGGTAACGGCGCGATACAACTCTTTCCTCGACTCGTGGGACTATTCGCGCGAGGCGTGGTTTGTCTTCGTCCATGAGGACTACGAGTTCCTCGAGCCCGTGGGGCCGCTTCTCGCAAAAGCGGACCGCAAAAGCATATACGGCACCTGCGGAGCGCGCTCGACGCATCCGGGCGACGACATCGTGTGGGCGCTCAACTCCAATCGCGACGGGACTAACCTCGGCGTCTACGGCCGTCCGTTCCGCGGACAGCCGACTGTCCTGACGTCCGACTGCAACTGCCTCATGGTCCACTCGAGCCTCGTCAGGGAGTTCGGGCTCAGGTTCGACGAGAAGCTGACATTCGACCTCTATGCCGAGGATTTCGAGATCGGCGCGTTCGAGAGGTTCGGCATCGCCACGAGGATCCTGGGCGTTGCCAACCACCACTATTCGTTCGGCAACATCGCGCCGCGCTTTTTCGTCCAGAGGCGGTATTTGATGGACAAGTACAGGGATGCGAGCCGCGTCTACGGAACGACGACGAAGCAGCTAATTGGGCCTCTGACGCTCGTTCTTGCGGCGAAGCGCGCGAACCGCCGCAGGAGGCGATTCGGGTGGCTGCGGCGCATCGGTCGCTTCTTCTGGTACCGCAAGTATTCGCGGGACGGGTACATGCGGCTCCGCGTGCTCGGTTTCCGCGCCAGGTTCCGGGCGGCTGGGAAGTATGCGGAGCATATGGGGTTTTAACACAGGAGACTGCGATCGATGGACGACAGGACTAAGCGCGAGGAGACGGAGAAAAAGGCGTGGGACACGCTTGTGTCCGGCGCGGAGTGCTTCCGCAAGGGCAACATCCGGATCTTCGGGAACATCAGGCTACTCAGGTTCAAGACCGGGATAGGCGACTGGACGGAGCTCCCGCTGCATCCGAGCGAGACGCTTCTGAAGACGTTTCGCGTGCGGCGAACGGCGTGGGCGCTAGTCAGGCAGAACGGCGAACTCGACGAGCGGCAGGTCCCGATTGCAAGCGACCGCGACGTGTTCGTGCGTCTGAAGCTCGCGCTGAAGCGCGCGGTCCAGGCGCCGGCGCTCTTCGCCGCCGGGCTCTTCACCAGGCGCCGCAGATACTCCCACTTCCTCCTGCTCGGGTGGAACTGCGAGGTGGCGTACCGGTATCTGCGCGCAAACGGATTCCTCGACTCGACGTTCTTCGCGTGGGCCGGGGGGCTTGACTGCGAGGGGATGCTCAACGCGCTTCGGCATTTCGACGAGCTCTTCACCGGCGAGCTCGCGTTCGCGCCGGGCGGGCACGGCATCTTCCAGGACCTGGCGACCGGCGTCAGGATGCACTCCCACTGGGCTCCGTCCGCGGACGGGACGCTCCCGGACATCGAGGAGATGAAGTCCGAACTGCGCTCACGCGCCGCGCATCTCAGGGAGAAGTTCTACCGGCAGCTCAGGGACGACGAGCCGACGCTCGCGGTTATGAAGCTGAAGCCGGCCGACTGTCCCAAGGGGGACTTCCACGCCCGCAGGCTTCTCGCGCAGCTCCGCGAGATGGGCGGGAGGAACCTGCAGCTGCTCATCATCTGCCAGCGCGCCGACGCCGTTCATTTCCCGGCCGAGCATCCAGACTACTTCCTGCGGACGGTTTCGCGCTACAATCCCGACTGGCAGGTCGTCACCGAGCAGCTCGGCGACCGTTTCGGATGGATGAGAATATGGCGGGAGTTCGTCCCGATGCACGTCCTGAAGCAGAACAAGAAGTACAAGTTCGACAGGTAGTGCCCATCCCCCATTTATGGTATAATCTTCCCCATGAAGCGATTTGAAGAACCAGTTCTGGTTACGCGCCCGTATCTTCCGGACCTCGATGCGTTCAAGGCGGGGTGCGAGGAGATATGGGGCAATCGCTGGCTGACGAACAACGGCCCTGTGCTTAGGCGCTTCCAGAGCGCGCTTGCCGGGTACATGGGGGTCCCGGAAAGCGGCCTCTCGCTGTTCGTGAACGGCACTCTCGCGCTTGAACTCGGCTTCTATGCGCTTGGGCTTTCGGGGGCTGAGGTCGTTACTACGCCGTTTACCTTTGTCGCTACGAGCCATGCGCTCAAGAGAATTGGCGCTACACCCGTCTTTGCGGACGTCGATCCCGAGACGCTGTGCCTCTCTCCCGAGGCTGCGGAGAAGGCAATCACGCCGCGTACGAAGGCCATCGTGCCTGTTCACGTCTACGGCCACCCGTGCGACGTCGATGGCTTTGCCAAGCTTGGCGAGAAGTACGGCGTCAAGATCGTCTACGATGCCGCGCACGCCTTTGGTGCAGGCCTCCAGTCGCACGGAGACATGTCGATGTACTCCTTCCACCCGACGAAGCTCTTTCACAGTTGTGAAGGAGGGCTTCTCGTGTTCCGCGACGAGTCACTCCGGGAGCGGCTTGCGGAGCTCAGGAACTTTGCAATCAAGGGCGAGCTTTCCTGCGTAGACGTCGGCACTAACGCCAAGATGAACGAGCTTCAGGCGCTCATGGGTTTGGAATGCCTGAAGGCGATGCCGGGGATACTCGCCTCGCGCGCCGAAATTCACGCTGCGTACCGTGAGGCGTTTGCGGGACGTGCGGACGTGAAGTTCCTTGATCCCAGGTCCTTCCCGTCGCCGGGCGCCGAAGGCTTCTCGCCAAACTATGCCTACTGCCCGATTCTCTTCAAGGACTTGGAGACGCGCGAACGCGTCTACGCCGAGCTCAAGGAGAAGTGCAACGTGTTTACGAGGCGATACTTCTATCCGCTGCTTACTGATTTTGCGCCATACGCGGACGCGAAGGGATCGTGCCCCGTTGCCGAAGACGCCGCTCGCCGCGTCCTTACGCTTCCTACTTATTATGGCCTTTCGGCCGACGATGCGCGCGCGATAGCGGGCAATGTCCTTGAAATACTCGATACAAAGGTGTGAAAATGAAAAGATTGAAGATACTCGTTACTGGTGCCTGCGGCGTGACGTCGCGGAGCGTCGTGAGGTCGCTCAACCTGAGCCCTGTCTATCGCGACAAGTGCGAATTCATCGGCACCGACGTCTGCAACCTTGAATACGGACTGTATGAAGGATTGTATGAAAAGGTGTACCGCGTGCCGTATTTCAACGACCCTGGATACCGGGATGCGATGGAGCGCATCATCGCCGAAAACGAAGTGGAGTACGCAATCGTCATTCCCGAGCCGGAAATGCTCGAGTGGTGCGAACGGCCGTTTGACGTGAAGTTCCACCGCATCCCTTCGAAGTTCGGGCGCAGCGTCCTCAGCAAGAAAAACCTCTATGATAACCTCGCGGGCCTGCCGATCGTCCCGAAATACCAGATACTCTCCCGCAGCGAGATAATGGAACATCCCGACCGCGTGGGGCTTCTGTATCCGTTCTGGGTTCGTGACTTCGCCGAGGGGTCGACGTCCGGGAAGGGGTCGTTCAAGGCCGAGAGCGTCGCTGAGCTCCAGGCGTGGGCGACAATCAACCGCGGCATCCCGGAGTTCATGCTTTCGGAATTCCTTCCCGGGCGGAACCTGGCCTGCTTCACCCTGTTCTCGAATGGAAGGCTCGTCAAGTACGGCGTCGCTGAACGCATTGAGTACGTCATGGGGAAGGTCGCCGTCTCTGGCATTACCGGCAATACCTCCAAGGGACGTCTACTTAACTGCCCGGAAGCGCTGGACGTGTCGCTCGCGGCTATAAACGCCATTCTTTCAAAGACAGGGGAGACCATGAACGGACTCGTCGTGACCGATCTCAAGTGCAACGCCGAGGGCAAGCCGATCGTAACGGAGATCAACCTTCGCCACGTGGCGTTCACCTCGACCTTTGCCAGCGCCGGTCTCAACTTCAGCGAATGCCAGATGCTGATTCTCCAGGGGCGCGAGGACGAGATATCCCCCGACCTCACCATGTCGTTCCCCGAAGACAACATCATGCTGCGCGACGTGGACGGACTTCCGATCTATCGTACCGGATACCGTCCGATTGAACTCGGAGAGTTTCGGTGACCCCTCGGCTTTCCGTCGTCTGCATTGCGTACAACGCCGCACCGTATATCCGTGCGGCGTTGGACGGGTTCTTGGCGCAGAAGACCAACTTCCCCTTTGAGGTGCTTGTCCACGACGACGCCTCGACGGACGGCACGGCTGAGATAATCCGCGAATATGCCGAAAAGCGGCCAGACGTGATCCGGGCCGTGTTCCAGAAGGAGAACCAGTGGTCGAAGGGCGTCGCCGTGTCTTCGACGTTCCTTTGGCCGCTCGTCCGCGGCGAATACGTCGCGATGTGCGAAGGCGACGACTACTGGACGGATCCGCTGAAGCTCCAGAAGCAGGTAGACTGGCTCGACGCCCATCCCGACAGTTCCGTATGCTTCCATCCCGTCGTCGTCCACTTTGAAGACGGCTCGCACAAGGACTCTGCATACCCTATGCCGAAAGACTGCCCAGACGGCTTTACGTTCGAGGGGCTTCTAAAGCACAATTTCATGCAGACGAATTCTGTCGTTTTCCGCTGGAAGCTGAAGGGCCGCGAGAACGAGGTCCCAGCCGACATTACGCCTCGCGACTGGTTCACGAATCTTCTTCATGCGGAGAAGGGGCCGATTGGCTTCATACCCGAGGCGATGGGCGTGTATCGTCGCCATTCTGGTGGCGTGTGGTGGAATTCGCCCGACGCGCCCGACGTGTTCTACCTTCGCAACGGATTTCGTCACCTTGCGTTCTACAAGGCCGTGAAAAACCGCTTCGGCTACGACAACCCGTGTGCCGTCGACCTTGCCGCGAACACGATTGCCGCGCACATCCGCGCGGGGAACGCCGATGCCGCCGCGGATGTCGTCAAGACTTACCCGGAATACGTCGGCAGGGCGCTTGGGGCGACAGAGGAGCGCGACAGGCTCGCGCGCGAACTCGCCAGGGCCCGCCGCAGGTTCGCGCGCACCGCCTGGATCGCCGCAATCGCCGTTGCCGCCACCGTCCTGATGCTGCTTTCGGCGATTCTTCCCTGAATCAGCGGTAGTCGATGCGGATTCGGTTGAAGAGGACGAGCGACCGCTTCTTGCCCCAGCGTACCCTTTCGACGCCGGGGAACACGCGCTTCCTGTCCTCCTGCCGCTGGCGGAGGGCTATGAGATCGCGGTCGTCGTTCAGGTAGATGACGTGGTCGATGGCCTGGAGCCCGCCTAGGCTGTACTTCGGCGTGACGAGCGTGCCGCCGCCGAGGAAAGCGCCGTAGATGCCGAGCGAACCTATGGAGCCGATGACGTATCCGCACTTCGCGATCAGCGCGAGGTCCATGTATCCCCTGTCGCTGCCGTTGAAGTCGACGACCATGCTCTCGATGCCCTGGGGGAGCGCCGGAAGCAGCGTGTCGCGCACGTAGTCCGGCTCGTCGGAGAAGAAGTAGAACTTCGCATCGGGCTCGAGCGCCCGGACGATCTTTATCGTCTTCGCGAAATACTCGGCCGTGCATGGCACGCCGTACGCGACCGACGAGATGCAGAGATCGCCGCGCCTCACGTGCACGGCGCAGGACGGGCGGCTCTCCATCTCCGCGGCCACTGCCGACGACCTCTCGTCGAGCGCCGGGCGGAACTTCTCCCTCAGGAGCTCCCTCAGCCCTGGCAGGTTGAAGCATCCCTTCGGAAAGCCGCCGAGGTACGCGGACGGCTCGATTTCTCCGAGCGACGAGATCTCCGTCAGGTCGACGAATCGGCTTTTCTTCGCCGCCGAGGTCTCTTCGTCCGTCGCCACTTCTATCGGCAGGTCGGGGAACGCCTTCGGGAAGTCCCAGTTGCGCGCGAAACGCCCGTTGATGTCCTTGCCGTCTTCCCTGAACCACGAGATGTCGTACTTGACGCGCGCCTTGCCGCCAAGAAGCTTGGCGACGGCGAGTCCGTACGAGACGAAGTTTATCTGCGAGCATATCCCGCCGTCGACATGCACGACGATGAGGTCGCTTCGCTTAGGGAAAATCGAGCGGAGCGCGTTGCGGAGACGCAGCAGATAGTACTGCGTCTTCGTCTTGGCGCCGATTGCGTCCATCTTGCGCTGCAGCTTCTTCGCGTGCTTTCCCTTCCTCTTTGCCCTGTGCGCCGCGATCTCCTCCCTGCTGCGGTAGTCGCGCACGGCGTATTCGCCTTTCAGGAAGTCTGCGACCATCTTGACCTCGATCCCGAAGACCGGGGCGTCGGGCGCGTAGCACTTGAAGTCGAAGGCAATCCTGCGCACTCCTGGCAGGGGGGTCTCGTCTATGCGGTTTTCGAGGCTCCTGCCTGTCTCGAGGTTGACGATCAGAAAGTCGAATTTGGCGTTCGGATACTTTTCCGACATGATCTCGATCGACTTGCGGCCCTCCTCGGGCGACACGGGGGCGGGCGAGACGGGCGTGTCTATGGTCACGAGCAGTACGCTCTTCGACGACTTCAGCAGCCTGTCGAGGCGGGCGATGCGGCGTGTGTACTTTTCGGTGATTGCGGGATACTGCTTTTCGATCGAGACGCCTTGGACGAAGTCGTGCATGATGATGAGTCCCGTGCGTACGTTTCGCACCTCTTCGTGCCCGTATGTGTCGTTCCTGCCCGCCCACTTCAGGTCCTCGAGATTCATCCAGTCCTTGAAGTCGCTGCAGATCGTGCGGCAGCGGATGATCGGCGGCGGCGTTCCCACCCAGTCCCAGGGGAAGGATGCGAGCTGTAGCCCGGCCTGCCGCAGCGTCTGGGAGCAGCTGCACGCGAAGCCGAGGGGGACGACGAGATCATATGTCTTTGGCATAGGCGACATTATACCATTTCAGCCCTTGTCCGTGGGAAAATATGGTATAATTCTCGCATGGCAGCAGGCAAGGTCGAATACAAGCGGGAGTTCTTCGACAGGGACTACACCCTGAAGGAGGCGTACGGGCGCGTGTGGAAGTATGCGCGCAAGTATCGCCTGAGGCTTGCCGTGGGCGTCGTCTGCGGCATGGCGACCGCCGGAACCCTCGTCCCTTTCTTCCAGATAGTCCAGCCCGCGCTTCATCATGTCGAGTCGCATGACGCTGAGGTCGTCCGAGAAGAGTCGCCGCAGGCCGCCGAGACGGCCGCCGAGACGTCTGCCGATGCACAGGCGAGTCCCGAGAAGTCGAAGAAGAACGCGTTCGAGAGGCAGATCGAGAAGAACTCGAAGCTTCCGAGCTGGTATCCGAAGGTCGAGAAATTCGCCGCGAAGTGCGGGATAGCGATCCAGACGGAATCGGGGGGCATGGCGGGGGCGCTCCTTCTCATCGTGCTCGTCGTCATACCTGCCGTCGCGCTCGTGCGCCTGGTGCTCATGTACCTTAACCACTACTGCCTCAGCTGGTCCGGGGCGCATGCCGTCGCCGACATAAGGCAGGAGCTTTTCGACCACGTGGAGCGCCAGGGGCTGGAGTTCTTTGGCCGTGTCGACATCGGGCAGGTGATGACGCGCATGGCGTCCGACCCGCAGCAGATACAGATCATACTGTCGACGGTCCTGTCCGAAGTCGCGATGGCGCCGTTCGAGATATTCGTCTCGATCGGCTTTATCATATGGTTCGCCGTGACGAACCACATGCTGCCGACGCTGTGCCTCATCTTAGTCGGCTTCCCGCTCTTCGTGATCCCCGTCCAGGCGCTCGGCAAGCGCGTTAAGAAATGGGCCCGCAGGTCGATGGAGCGCGGCTCCATGGTGGGCTCGAAGATCATCGAGGTGATGACGTGCATCAAGGTCGTCAAGAGCTACAACACCGAGGACATGGAGAGCCGCCGCTACGCGTCGACAAACAACTACTTCCTCAAGTCCACGATGCGCGGCCTCAGGATCAGCCTGATGGTGGGGCCTTCCGTCGAGACGGTAGGCATATTCCTCATATGCGGCTTCCTCGTGTGGTGCTTCGTGGTCGACATCAGGATATCCGACGTCGTGCCGATGCTTGCGCCGCTCCTGATCATCTACAAGCCCATAAAGCAGCTCTCGAAGCTCCAGGTCCAGATCGAGACTTCCATGGCGGCCCTGAACCGCATCTACTCGCTTCTCGACGTGCACCTCGAGCTCCCCGAGAAGCCCGACGCCGTCTCCAAGAAGTCGTTCGACTCGAAGATGTCCTTCGAGAACGTCTCGTTCCGCTACGGCACTGCCGAGGTGGACGCCGTCTCGCACGTGTCGTTCGAGGTCCCGCGGGGCAAGGTCGTCGCGGTGGTCGGCGGGACGGGGAGCGGCAAGTCGACGCTGTCGAGCCTGCTGGCGAGGTTCTTCGATCCGAAGGAGGGCCGCGTGACGATGGACGGCGTGGACCTGCGCGACATCCGCATATCGGATCTGCGCACGCTGATAGGAGCGGTCGCGCAGGAGTCCATCCTCTTCAACGACACCATAGAGGAGAACATCCGCTACGGCACGCCGAACGCGACGCACGAGGAGATCGTCGCCGCGGCGAAGATGGCGAACGCGCACGAGTTCATAATGGCGCAGCCCGAGGGGTACGGCCGCGTCGTGGGCGAGAAGGGCTTCGCGCTCTCCGGCGGCGAGCGCCAGAGGATATGCATAGCCCGCGCGATCCTGAGGAACCCGCCGATCCTCGTCCTGGACGAGGCGACGAGCGCTCTCGACACCGTGACCGAGCGCATCGTCCAGGACGCGCTCACGAAGCTCATGGAGAGCCGCACGACGTTCGCGATAGCCCACCGGCTTTCTACGATACGCAACGCCGACCTCATACTCGTCATGGATCACGGGGCGATCGTCGAGCGCGGCACGCACGACGAGCTCTACGCGAGGGGCGGCGTGTACAGGAATCTCTGCGACATGCAGAAAACCACATGATGTCCAAGCCTGCAAAAATAGCGATCTTCGGGGCGAACGGCTACATCGGCCGCCACCTCTCGCGGCATTTCCTCTCGCTCGGCGTTCCCGTTGACGCGTTCGACGTCCAGGAAGAGCCGAGGGTCGAGTCGGCGGCATACTCGCGGTGCGACATCTGCGACGCCGGTTTCTGGGAGAGGTTCGAGCCGCGGGGGTATTCGGCGATATTCTTCCTCGCCGGGCTTTCGGGCGTCGAGAGGAGCTTCCGCGAGGCAGAGGCCTTCCTTAAGGTGAACATCGGCGGCTTCGCGTCGCTGCTGCGCCGTCTGGAAGACATGGGCGAGGCTGCGCCGCGCATCGTATTTCCGTCGTCCCGTCTCGTCTACGACGGCGGCTCGACCGTCGACGAATCGTCGCTGCGCCGTTCGCGCTCTGTCTACGCCGCGAGCAAGGTCGCGTGCGAGGAGCTCCTCTCGGCCTACCACGACAGGTTCGGCCTGCCATACGTCGTCCTGCGCATCTGCGTTCCCTTCGGCGACCTCTCCGACTCCGGGTATTCCTACGGAACCATCGGTTTTTTCATGTCGAAGGTCAGGGAGGGGAAGCCGATCACGGTCTACGGCGACGGCTCCTGCCGCAAGACATACACGTCGATTGACGACATCTGCGACATCGCGGTGCGCTGCATCGACGCTTCCGTGCCGAGCGGCGTGTACAACGTCGGAGGACACGAGTATACGCTCAGGGAGGTCGCGGAGATGATCTGCGCCCGCACAGGGGCGACGTGGGTTTCGGTTCCTTTCCCAGAGGAGGCCAGGCGGGTCGAGATGGGCAACATCGCGATGGACAGCGGCAGGCTCGACGCGGCCATAGGCAAGACGGAATACCGGCGGCTTTCCGATTCCATCGATTCCATATGAAACTGCGGGCGGGCGGATGAAGATCGTTCTCTACAAGGACAATCTCGCGACTGGGAGGGGGGCCGACAAGGCCATCTGCTCGCTTGCCGACGAGCTCTGCCGCCGCGGCTACGACACGACGATCGTGACGGGCCCGCAGGAAGTCGCGTTTTCCTTCCCCGTAGGCTCTGGCGTCATGATCGAGCACCGCGGCCGCGGGGAAGTCGCTGATTTCGTCTCCGGCTTCGATGTCTGCATCGCGGCGGGCCCCAACGAGATACTCGACCTTACCTGCGGCGGCAAGGCGCGGGTGCCGACGAAGACGATTGTGGAGCTTCTCGTCTATCCGAAGGGTTTTTTCAAGTGGAAGCATCCGGTCCGCAACCACAGGCTCAAGAAGGCGCTCGCCCTCGCCGACGTCGTGCAGATACAGATAGCCGGGTACGCAGATAGCCTGAGCCCGTTCGTCGACCCGAAGAGGATCGTCGTCATAGGCAACTGGGCCGATGTCCGCGAGCCTCCGGCAGAGAAGGGCGATTCCAAGGTCGTCCTCTATCCTGCGGCAATCAACAAGAGCAAGAACCAGCTGCTCCTGGTAAAGGCGTTTGCGCGCATCGCCGCCGACTTCCCCGGCTGGGAGCTTCACCTGTACGGCAGGGCCGTTCCGAAGTACGGCGAGAAGTGCAGGGCCGCCTCCGGCCCCCTGCTTGGCGGCGGGAGAGTGAAGTTCTTCGATTTCACGAGCGACCTTCCCTCGGTCTACGCAGCCTCCGCGTTCATGGCCTATCCGTCCCTTCTCGAGGGCTTCCCGCTCGCGATGGTCGAGGGCATGAAGTACAGCCTGCCCGTCGTTGCGGTAGACGCGCTGCCCGGAGTGCACGACATGGTGGTCGACGGCGAGACGGGCATCGTCGCCGCGCCGACCGTGGAGGCCTACTCCGAAGCCCTCGCGCGGCTCATGTCGGACGACGCGCTCCGCCTGCGCATGGGCGCGAACGCACGCACGTTCTGCGAGGAGAGGTATTCGCGCGAATGCATACTCGCGCAGTGGGAGCGGCTTCTGAAGCGCGTCGCGGGAGAATAGGGTTATGGAAAAGTACGAACTCGAAGATTCGCTCAAGGAGGAGATACGCTCGCGCACGCTCGGCGAGGGGTTCATCAAGCTCGTCCAGTCGGTGCGCAGGGGCGGCGAGAGGTTCAGGATTTCGCTCAGGCCCGTGGAGATCGGCGGAGTGCGCAAGTACCAGGCCGAGATGTCCGAGGGGCGCGACGTCCAGGTGAAGAACTTCGACGCCAACGGCGCGGCGGAAGGCGTCGAGGAGATCATCGCGCAGAAGGGCGCGAGGGAACTCCACCTCATCACCGCGGCTGGCGATCTCCACGTCCGCGTCACGAAGAAGGGCCATGTGCTCGTGTCGCGTTCCTCTGGCGTCGAGCGCGAGGCGGTCGTGAGGCCGCACGACAGGGTGAGGAACCTGCCTCTTTCGCAGTTCGATTCGGCGGCATATCTCAAGGCGGCCGATCTCGCCGACGGCGACGGCAGGATCCGCGCGTCGATGCGCGGCAAGTACGACCAGGTCAACGAGTTCCTGAAGGTCGTCGCCGAGACGGTGGGGCCGGCGGGTAAGGACGCAGCGAGGACCTTCACGGCCGTCGACTTCGGCTGCGGCAAGGCGTATCTTACGGTCGCGCTCTACTTTTACCTCGTTCATGTGCTTGGCTACTCCGAGGCGAAGGTAGTTGGCGTTGACAGGCGTGCCGATGTCATCGAGTCGGCGCGGAAGATGGCGGAGAAGCTCGATGTCGCGGACAGGGTGGAGTTTGTCGAATCCGACATCGACGCGTACAATGCCGAGAGCGTCGACCTTGTCGTCTCGCTCCATGCCTGCGACACGGCTACGGACGAATCGATCGCGAAGGGCGTGGAGATGCATGCGCGCTACATCCTTTCCGCGCTGTGCTGCCAGCACGAGCTCCAGAAGACGATTGGCCCCCAGTCGTCGAAGCCGTTTGCGGGGCTTCTCCGCCAGGGCATACTGCGCGAGAGGCTGTGCGACATACTGACCGATGCGTTCCGTGCGATGATCCTTCGCATTCTTGGCTACAAGGTGCAGGTCATGGAGTTCGTCTCGAGCGAGGCAACGGCGCGGAACATAATGCTGAAGTGCGAGTACGGCGTGAAGCCCGGCCAGCCAGGTCCCGTCGGCGAATACCTCGAGCTCCGCGACTGGTGGAAGGTGACGCCATGGCTGGAGACGCGCCTCGCGCCGCTTCTCGAAAAGCACCTCTCCCGCTACGCCTAAAAGCTGCGCTTCTTGATGGATATATAGCGGTGGCGCGGCCGCGGTGGGGGTGTTTCGGCTTAGGGCTCGCTAGCTTTGCCGCGGATACGCGGCAAAGCTCCGGCGAAAAAGCCGGTGGCGACATCGATTTCGCGGTCTTTCACATTT
>CACYNF010000022.1 GCA_902775595.1 uncultured bacterium
TTGTCGCCCCACACGAGGATGTCGCCGTAGTTCTCGAAAATCATCGGCTTGCCGTCGAACGTTCCTTCCGCAAACGCGCTCACCGTCTTTTCCTTGCTGTTGGAATAGCGCTCGGACGTGTAGAAGATCGCGCGGCCGTGCGGCGGAACGAGACGGGACGGGAAGTTGCCGAAACCCGCGGGATCGGTCTTCTTGCCACGGTTTACGCGGATGAAGCGGTAGTCGGCGAGGTCCGCCCACTTGTCGGACGTGTTCTCGACCTCGACCCAACCAGACTCGAGTCCGTTGACGTCCATTCCCTCCATGCCGTTCAGCGTCCGCGCGTCCGTGGGCTTGGGCAGTATCTCGCTGATCCTGAGGACGCACCCCTCCGCCATATTGCCCTCGGGGTCGACATAGGGCGACTCCCCTTCAAGCTCGCGCACCTGCACGGCGTTGAGCGCGCGCCATCCACCTGCTCCCGAATATTTCAAGACGACGCTCTCGGAGTTTGCAATCGCCTCGAAAACATAGACAAGCGAGGCGCCGTACTTGTTGTCATTGCGCATGGCCATCGCTTCGAGATCGCCGGCGCTTATCAGCGCATCGCTCCACTGGTTGTGCGCGAAGAACTGCGCGAGATAGCGCTTCCCGATCGTCAGATTCTTAAGCGTGATCGTCAGCGTGCTCGTCGAGTTGGCCCACCCCCACGAGTTATTCAGTATCATGCCGAAATCGCCTGCGACACCCTCGCTGCCCGAGTTGCCGTCCGTCTGAGCCAGATTAGGCTGCACGGTTGTGTTGTCAGTGTTGAGATCTGCATCTGCGGCGAAGGCGATTCCGTTGACCGTCACCGACTGGACGGCGTAGGCGTAGAGGAGTGTCCCGTCCGTGCTGAAAAAGCTTCCGTTTGCCGTCGCAGCCGCGCCAGTCCAGCCGGTCTCGACAGGATCACCGCCGCCGCCACCGCTCGTCGCCTGCACGGTCGGGTAGTCGGCGTCGACGAACGTCTTGTCGCCAGAGAGCGTAAACACGACAGGATTGCCGTCCGTAATCTCGTAGCCCGAGGCCGCGGCGAACGTCACCGTGACCTGCGTGTTCGAGACAATAGAGTAGCTTCCGCTGACAGCCGCGACCGCGACGCCGTTCGTCGTCACCGACTGGAGCTGAAGCCCCGTCTTCGCGGGAATCGTCAGCGTGCACACAGGCGTCGTCGGATCGACAGGATCGATAGGATCTTCGCCACCGCCGCCGCCCTCGCCCAGTTCGCGGACCTGGATGGCGTTGAGGGGCCTCATGCCAGACGACGCTGCGGAATACGTGACGGTGAAGTCCGCCGTTGCGCCCGAGGCCGTGAATACGCCAACGATGGATGCGCCGTAGGTATAGTTCGTGCCATCGTGTGTTCCGTAGATATGCACTGGCGTCGAACCGTTTGCCGAGACAAGCGTGCTGTTGGAATGCCGATGAGAAACAAGCTGGAGGAGGTAGGTTTTGCCTGCCGTCAGTCCCTTAAGCGTAAGGACGAACGAGAGCTCCCCGGCCGCGGCACCGTTGCCCCCCCAGTACCAACCGCCCTCAAGCATGTGTCCGAAGTCGCCAGACACTCCCTCGTTCATGAAGTCTGCGACCACGTGCCCCGCGGAGGTAGGCGAAGCAGAAACCATAACGGCATTTGCGAAATCAGTGGCACGCGCAAAGGTCACACCACCCACCGTTCCTCCTTGTACCGCATACGCATATAAGAGCGTACCGTCTGTGTGGATCGTACTGCCGTCCGAGGCCATCGGACCTGCGGTCCAGCCAGCCTCGGGCACAGGACCCGGCTCGTCGCCGCCACCGCCCTGGCTTGACGTGGCGATTGTGAAGGAAACAGACTTCGTCGCCGTCTTGTTCTTGTCGGTCGTAATCGTGACCTCGCAGGTGTAGGAACCGTCGGCGAGATCAGAGATCTGGAACGAGGCCGAAGTACCGGTCTGGTTCGAGAGCGCCGCCACCGCGGCCCCGCCGTTCAGCGTGTAGGATACTGCGTAGGATGTCGCAGCCACACCCTCGTCGTCCGTGCCCAGCATGATGCCGGAAAGCGAGACCGTCGCGTTCGAGCTACTCACATCCGCAGAAACCGACCCGATCGACGGAGCGACAACGATCACGCCGCCGCCTTCGCCGAGGTTTCGCACCTGGACGGCGTTGACCGGGCGGTCGCCGTTCGAGCCGGAAAAGAGGATCTCGACATCCTGCGTTTCGGCCGAGGCCGTGAAGGTGCCAGTCATAAGAGCCCCGTACTTGCCGCTGGCCTCGTCGGAGCCGTAGACATGCTGCGCTTCGCAGCCATTGGCGGAGACCAGCATGCTGCCGCTCCAGTGCGTGTGCGAGAGGATCTGGACAAGATACCGCTCACCCGGCGTCAGGTTCTTCAGCGTCAGCGTCACCGCCTTTGTGTCCGTCGACGAATCCGTCCACGTCCAGCCGTTGCCGAGGATGAGTCCGTAGCCACTGTCAGAAACGCCCTCGTTCATCAGGCCGCCGTCGAAGCCGGTAGCCTCCGGCGTGAAGGCGATTTTGTGGGAGGAATCAATGGGCAGCGCGCGCGTGAACGAAATGGTGTTTACGGTCTGTCCCTGCGCCGCATAGGCGTAGACGAGCGTGCCCTCCGTGCTGAACTTCGCGCCGGCGGCGTCCATCGGTTCGGACGTCCAGCCGACCGGCATCGGCGGCGGCTCGCCAATCCTGAAGTTGACGGACTTCGCCGAGGACATCTTGTTCGCGTCGGTCATGATCGTCACCGCGCAGGAATAAACCCCGTCGGCAAGACCTGAAATGTCGAACGAAGCCGTCGCGGCGCTTTGGCCCTCGAGCGCGGCCACGTCAGGCGCATTGGTCAGCGAGTAGAAAACCGAATAAGAGGTCGCCGCGACCCCTCCGTTGTCGGTTCCCATCTCGATGCCCGAAAGCGAGATCGTCGCCGTCGTGCCGTTCGTCGAGACGGAAACCGACCCGATCGACGGCGCAATGACCGGCGCCGGCGGCTCGCCGATCCGGAAGGAGACGGACTTCGCCGCGGAGGTCTTGTTCTTGTCTGTCGTGATCGTCACCGCGCAGGTGTATTCGCCGTCCGCGAGACCGGAGATCGTGAACTGCGCGGACGCGCCGGTCTGGCCCGTAAGCGCGGCTACGGACGCCGCGTTGTTGAGCGAGTAGGAGACGGAATAGGAATTTGCGCTCTCACCGGCATCGTCCGTCCCCAGCACGATGCCCGAGAGAAAAATCGTCGCCGCCGTTTCGTTCGTCGTGGCGGTGACCGAGCCGACCTTCGGCTGGACGACGATCGGCACGCCGCTCGCGCCGAGGTCGCGCACCTGGATGGCGTTGACGGCCCAGTTGTTGTCGCCACAGACAGTGATCGTCTTGGTCGCTTCTGTCGCCGTGAAAGTCCCCGTCAGAAGACCGCCGTAGGTCCAACCATCGCCCAGGATCTTCATGTAGTTCGCATCCCGGTACGATTCCTTGATCCAAACGTGCGCCTTCTCGAAACCCGAATAGTTGCGGTAGCCGGCGATCTGGACGAGGTAGCTATTCCCGGGCGTGAGGCCCTTGAGCGTCACCGCCTTGCCGTCGCCGCCCGCCGACATCCACCAGCAATGGCCCAGCAGATCGCGAAACCCGCCTGATGTTCCACTCGGAGCCGTTGAACCGGACACCTGGCTGAAGGTCCAGGAGATGTTGTCGTTGTCGATGCTGCCGTTTGCGCAGGCGAACGGAACCGTATTGACCGTGTAGGTGTTGCCGGCATTTCCGGCGGCATACGCGCAGACGAGCGTTCCGTCCGTCCGAATCTCGCTGCCGTCGGCGGAAAGCGGTTCTCCGGCCCACGGGTCGGTCATCGTGAAGTCGATCGACGTCACGAGCTCCTTGTTGTCCGCCGTCGTGACGGTCACCTTGCAGGTATGCTCGCCGAGGGCGACGTTGGGGATCACGAACGAGTTGCGAGTGAGCGTCTGGTTCGAGAGGGCCAGCGTCTTCGGGCCGTCGTCAAGCTCGTAGGACAGCGAATAGGAGGCGACGGGATTCGCGTTTGCGTCCGTTCCTCGGAGGATGCCGCAAACCGTGATGGTCGCCGAACCGGCCCCGTTCGCGTTCGGCGCGGCCATCGCGTAGCCGACGGACGGCTCCACGACATGCATGGTGCCCACGGGAGTCCCGAGATACGCCAGCATCGCGTTCGTCACCGCCGGAATGAAGACGGGCGTATAGGAGTCGGTATGCGGGTGAAGGTAGTGTCCCTTGGCGTCATAGCTGCCGCCGGGGCCTCCGAACATCGCGGCGTTGCAGGAACCGTCCGCATTCAGGTACTTGCTCCGGAGGTCGACCCAGAAGATGCGCTTGTAGTCGACGAACTGGATGACGTAGTCGTTGATGTCCTCGTTCGTGTTCCGGACGTCGAGTCCGTCATAGTATTTGCTGTCGAAGCCGTAGGGGAGGATTGGCATCAGGAGCACCTTCGCCTCCGGGTGCCGCGTGCGGATCTCGTTGAGGATGAGCCGCGTCGCCTCGGCGACGTCCTCCGCGCGATCGCAGGGATCCTGATGGTCGATGTGGTTCTGGAAGCCGTTGTTCACGCCGATCATCAGCGTGAAGTACTTGGTCGTGTAGTTGCTGTGCAACGCACCGTTCTGGACGCGCCACAGGAGGTTCTGGACGCGGTCGCCGCCGATGCCCATGCAGATCGCACCATCGGAATTCGGGTCAATCTTGAGCTTCGGTTCCGGATTGGTCATGCCCCAGAATTCGGTTATGGAATCGCCGAGAAGGACGGCATCGAAGCTCTTCCCCTGGCTCTGCGAGATGTCGGCCGCGAGCTTCTCCTCGGGCGAGGGAACGCTACCACCGGTATGCTGGACCGGCGTGCACGGTTCCGAACTGTGATCCGAGCCCGTGACCTGCGTGTCGATCGGGTCGCCGAACGCGACGAGCGAAGCGGCGGCGAGGACTGATGCTGCGACTTTTTTCAATGTGTTTGTTTTCATAAGAAATCCACCTTCCTGAGTTTGGCACTATTGTATAAATTCTTTCTCTTGTACGACAACTACCCTAGTGGGTAAAAGTAATACTCTGATTTTTTACACCACTGCAAGCCGATGTCTTTGCGGAAAGACAACCACTTACTTGCAGATAAAAAAGAGTCCGCGCGAAGACACCGGCCCTGCCGAACTGAGCTCGCGAACCTGGATGCCGTTGATACAAGCGGTTCCGGTATACTGTATAGTGAATTCCTCCGAAGGTCCGCTCGCGGTGAAGATTCCAATCAGTGAGCCACCGTATTCCCAGTCCGTACCGCCAAAGTGGATAGTCTGCACTCCGTCGGGGGCAGTGGCGGTATGTGATGCACCATCGTTGCGAAACACAATAATCTGAACTAAATACTTCTTTCCACTCTCAAGGTTATTTAACAAGATTTTCCGACCTTTTGCGGTTGCCCACCAGGCGGTCTGGAGTAAATTCTTGTAGCCTCCCTCTTCGGTGTCGGTTGGTGCCGTCAGCGGAATAGTCTGGGCACCCCCAGTGGCCTCCCATACTACGCAGTTCTCATTACTGATGCTGCTATCGCTACCGACAAACGTGACGCCATTGACCGTATAGTTCCCACGCGCGTAAGCATACTTGAGCGTGCCGTCGGTCCTGATTGAAGCGCTCGTCGACCCCATCGCGACAGCCGTCCATCCGTCCGCGACAGGGACAACGGGATCCTCGCCGCCACCAGAACCGCCTTCTTCCTGGACGACAGGATACTCCCCTTCGGCAAGCGTCTTGTCCCCTGTCACGGTGAGGACAACAGGATTTCCGCTCGTGATCTCATAGCCAGACGCAGCCGTAAAGTTGATTGTAACCGTAGTATTTGAGACAATGGAGCAGGCGTCGTTGGCAACAGCCACTGCAACGCCGTTAGTCGTCACGGAATCAAGCACAAGTCCTGTCTTCGCAGGAATCGTTAGCGTGTAGACAGGTGTCTCAACCGGATCTCCGCCACCACCGCCGCCACTCGCGCCGAGATCGCGAACCTGAATGGCGTTGAGAGGCCGATCGCCAGCTCTTACGGTGTAGGTGACTGTGATATCCTCCGTTGCGTCTGAAGCCACAAACACTCCGACGATAGAGGCTCCGTATTTGCAATTCGCCTCAGTCTCACCGCGAACGTGTACCGGCGTCGTGCCATTGGCCGAAACCATCATATTGTTAGATTGCCTGTGCACGACGAGCTGGACAAGATAAGTGTGGCCAACTTCAAGCCCCATAAGCGTAAGTGTGTAAGAATAATCGGTGTTGCTGGAGTCGCCATCATCCCAATACCAACCATCTTTGAGCATGTTGCCAAAATCGCCCGCAACCCCCTCGTCTCCAAAGGAACCTCCTCGGTTCCCGGCAGCAGTCGGCGTGGCGGAAACCATAGTCGCAGCGCTGAAGGAGACGGCACGGGTAAATGTAACGTTTCCGACCGTTCCGCCGGATGAGCTATACGCGTAAACAAGCGTGCCGTCCGTCCGGATTGTGCTGCCGTCCGAGGCCATGGGGCCAGCGGTCCAGCCGAGTTCGATCGCGCTGGCAGAGGCGGCGAAGAATGCTGCAATGGTAGCAAAGGCAAGGTAGAAAGGCGTTTTCATGGCGAAGCTCCTTACTTTTCGTTCCGAATGAATTATAATAAATACCCTTCGGAAAGCTCAATTACCCACCTGGGTAATTCAAGCAATGCCCACCAAGGACAAACCGTGTCCTCAAGACAAGCGTCGACAATCAGCGAAAACTGATCTTGAATCCTGCAATCGTGTAGAACTCGTAGCAGCCAATGTCCGGCAGTGCGCCATCACTTACCAGTCCCCTTTTCAGACAGCGCTTGTGGCCGGCGAGATCGCTGGCCGAATCCATCCAGTCGGCCTTGACGCCGACATCGACAAGGACAGACGAGCGCCTGAGCGTCCAATCGCCTTTTGCCGCATCCTTGAACCCAGGGCCCTTCTGCGCCGCGAGCGCCGTGAGGCGCGAAGATTCGCCCGTCGCGTCAGCCGCGAGGACCGCCGCGACATCTGCGTTGTCAGTGCCGCCTTCTACGACAGTGGTGCCGATCTTGATAAGATCCTGGAGCGGGGTGGTGGGATGCCAGTAGATGCCTGGCACGCCCTTGAACTTATTGCCAAAGGGCCATTCTGTCTTTTCGACATTGCCCCAGAACACGCAGTTGGTGATGGCAAAGTTCAATGACTGCGCGTTGTCGCAGACAAGGCCGCCGACATTGCGGACGAACGTGCAATTCACAATCGGAGGCATCGCGTCCATCCTGAACGGATACTTGTTGTCGATGAAAAGACAGCTGATGATCCTGCTGAAGCTCTTGTCGCCCGTAGCGTCAAGGCGATAGATGCTTGCAAGCGTCGAAGTAACGGTCGTCTCGTTGTTGGAGATGACGCAACGGTCGAGGATGACTTTCCTGTGAAACAGGACATCGTCCTGATCGTGGCCGACATTGTTCGCAATAATGCAGTCCACCAAACGCGAGCACCCCTGCTGCTCCCGCTGTTCCTTTGACCCGACAAGACCGCGCTTCGTCTGCGTGTGGTTGCGGAAAATGCAGTTCGTCACCGTAGCATAGCTCGTGACGTCAATCGCGGCATGGTACTGGTTCTTTGTCGTGTCCGAGCAGAAGCACGCGTCGAAGACCGAATCCTCCACCCAGAGCGCGCCGAAGATCGCACCGCCGCCGCCTTCGCTCCCGACCGTGGCGACACCGCACCTGAGGAACGTGCAGCCGCTGATGATGCCGTAGTTTTCGCGCGGCTCGAATGACGAATAGCTGTTCTGCCCGGCATAGATCGCCCCGCCGTACTTCGCCGTGCAGTCGATGAAGTCGCAGTTCCTGATCATCGCGGTCTGCGAAACGCTCGATGAGCTGAAGCTGATCGCCCCGCCGTTGCCGGCGTAATACGCGTTCCTGAACGTGATCCCCTCGACGGTGAAATGGCCGCCGCCGACCTTCAGGATCTGGACGCTCGAGCCCCCGTCGATTATCGTGTCGGCCTTTCCGCCTGCGGAAACGAGTGTCACATTTTCCGCGGAGACATTGATAGTCTCGTTTGCAGTGTAAGTGCCGCTCATAAGCGTGATGGTATCGCCGTTGCTTGCGGAGCTGAGAGCCAACGCGAGCGCCGGATACGTCGACACCGTCGTGTCTGAGGCGCAAGCGGAGCCGACTAATAGAGCGGCGGAAACAGCAGGAATGATGGATATTTTCATGGCAGCCCTCCTATCGTTTCAAAAAGACGCCACAATTGTATCCATTCCGGCCAGACAAGACAACTACCCAGTTGGGGGTTATTTGACAATGCGGTAGATGTGCCGCGAAAAGCCGTCGAAGGAATCGCCGAAGATGCCGTTCTTCGCCTGTAGCGAGCGGTTCTCGTACATGACCTCGACCTTCGCGTCCGCCGGAATCTCCGGCGGCAGCCTGAAGCCGACGCGCTTGTTGGGATGCGGATTGACGTTGGCGGTGTATATGCGCCATTCGTCGCCGTGCTTCCTGGTGAGGCAGCGGATGTAGTTCTCCGTCTCGCTCGAAATCGCGCCGCCGCAGAGCTCGTCCGAGCAGAGGAAGTCGACGTTGTCGAGAATCTCGCGGTTGATGTCCACAAGCGCATCGTAGCAGCAGCGCGAAGTCGGCATGTTGACGAACCAGCTGAGTCCCGACGCGCCGGCGGCGATGGAGCCCCAGCACTGCGCGATCTGCTCCTTGTACGACGGGATGCGCGGATGCAGCGAGTTCTCGCTCTCCATGAAGTACCAGCAGGGCTTGCCGGGCGCGATGGAGCGGAGGACGTCCACCTTGGAGACGACCATTTCGAGCGTCGTGCCGTCGCAGGTGAGGTAGTAGTCGACCATCAGGATGTCCGTCGGCAGCCCCGCGAAGCGCCCCGAGATGCCCATCCAGCAGTTGTTCATCTGCACGGGGTTGTAGGGGAAGAGCTTCTTCGTGCGCTCCATGAACGCCTTGCATTCGTCCGGCTTGCGGTACTCCGGCTCGTCCAGGACGAGCCAGTTTATGACGTTCTCGCTGTCGAGCATCCTGTACATCTTCTCGCGGGACCAGTCCGTGGCCGAGTTATCCTCCCATCGCCTGATCTCGCCGACGTCGTCGAGAGTCTGTCCCTCGCCCGTCCAGACCGTGAACTTAAGGCCCTTCTTCGCCGCGTAGGCGAGCGTCTTCTGGTTCATCTCGATGTCGCGGACGTTCAGGTTGTTCTGGAGGTTAAGGTACTTGAACCCCGCGTCGCATATGATGTCGACCTGCTTCGACGTGCCGTCCTCCTGCGGCGCGTTCTCGCGTCCGATGAGGCACGGCGAGCACATGAACACCTTCTCCCCGTCGTGGACGAGCGTGCGCGACCACTGGTTGATCTGCGTCGCGCCCTTTTTGAACGGAAGCTTGCGCACCTCGCCCTTCCACTCCTTCCCGAGCGCCTTTACCGTGACGGCGTTTGTCCCGTACGCCATCTTCGAAATGTCGACCGACACCTCCTCGAAGCCTCCGTTCGCGTCCCACACGCGGAAGCCAGCCGTCTGCTCGTTCATGTAGAAGTCGTAGTGTCCGAGGACGAGACCCTCCGCCGGGACCGTGTAGCCGCAGAGCGCGTTCTCCGCCGCGGTGTAGGGGGTCTTCCGCTCGGGCCTCGCGTGGGGAGTGGGCTTCCCGAGCGTGAAGTTCGCCGCGTCGCCGGATTTCGGCTTGTACTCAGTCGCGTATGTCTTCGAGCTGTCGAACCCTCCCTCCGGCGCGTCGACCATCTCGAGCTGCAGGTCGTCAAGCCAGATGGACGCCTCTGTCGTGCGCTGGTGGAGATCCGGCACGTCGAACCAGACGGGGCTGAAGATCCCTGGGGATGGCATGTTCGTCGTCGTTATCTCGTAGCGCGTCCACTCCGTCTTAAGGTCCACGATCTTCGCATCCTTCGACAACTTCAGCCTGAACTTGACGCCCGGCTCTGACGACTTGGCCCACACGGAGAGGACCGCGCTCCTGCCCTTCTGGGTCGGGGTGTTCCAGGTGAAGAAGTCGAAGCTGCGGACGAACGGCCCAATGTTGAGCCGGAGCGACTGCTTGCCGGAGTGCTTCTCCTTCCTGTCCACCATGAAGCACCTGAGGTACTTCTCCTTGTAGTCCTCGACGGACACCTTGTCCATCGCGCAGAAGTTGCGGTTGCAGTAGT
The DNA here is from genome assembly GCA_902775595.1 of uncultured bacterium. Lineage (GTDB taxonomy): Bacteria > Verrucomicrobiota > Kiritimatiellia > RFP12 > UBA1067 > UBA1067. The sequence goes on from CACYNF010000022.1 coordinate 10,230, forward strand.
GCGGCGGCACTCCGTCGCTGTCGTATTCGAAGCCCGAGTTGGCGATGAGGTTCGGGCTGTCGTCGCCCTGGAGGGCGTAGATCGTGACGCGGCGGACCTCGAACGGACACTGGAAGTTGTCGATGACGAGAGGATTCGACCTCGCCACTCCGTCGAAGCCGACCTTCTTCTTCGGCGTCGGTGCGGTGAAGTAGTTGGCCTGGACGCCGTTGATGAGGAACGTGTAGCCCATCATCTTGTCGCCGATCTTGCGGCGTTCGAAGCGGACCGTCACCGGCTCGCCCTCCTTGAAGTTGGCGATCCACGGATAGCAGCTGCGCGTCGCCTGGCCTTCCGCCGGAGCATAGAGGCTCACGCCGTAGCCGTCGCTCCTGACGCCGTAGTTGCCGTAGTCGCAGCCCATCGACGCCCAGTGGTAGTCGCCGTCCTTCGGATCCTTGATCCTGCTCCACTCGGGATAGCACACGAAATCGGCCTCGACCGCGCACTCGTCGGGAAGCTCGCCCTTCCACTGGATGCCGTCGCCCGTGTTGCCGCTCGGAACGCGCACCGCGCCGTCCTTCACCTCGATCTCCTTCTGCGCGTGCCCGCGGAAGTCCCACCGCTCCGCGAAGACCTTGGGGTTCGTGAAGTCGTCTTCGAAAACCGGCACCGAAAAATCAATGGCCGCCGCTTTCCCGTTCCGTCTTGCCACAGGTTCCTTCTTCTTCTCGGCCTTCGGGCCGGCCGTCAGCGGTACATCCGTGGCGCTCGCGTAGAACTTCTTCGTGACCTTCTCGTAGAGCCCCGCGACTCCGCCCTTCACCACGGGCACGAACTCGGCGACCTGCTTGCCGTCCCTGTAGAACGACGCGCCGTAGAGCGCCATGTCGTAGCAGGCGTAGGACTTGGGCGTCCCGTCCGCGCATGTCATGCCGAAGAACGAGAGAGGAACCTTTCCCTTCGCCGTGCGTTCGCCTTCGAGCTTCATGCGGAAGCTTCCCCACGAGACGTTCCGTCCGTCGTAGACGATCGCAATGCGCGAACCGATAACGGCGTCGTTGACTTCCTGCAGCGCACAGTGAATCCACTTGTCGCGGCTCTTGCGCCCTAGGTTCACGAACGTCTGGTACGCCTGCGCCTCGTGTCCGCCAAGCGCCAGGTTGTAGAGGTCGCGGAACCCATCCGCATCCTCGGCGTCCTCTTGTCCGAAGAACGCCGTGGTATTCTTCGCGTGGTCGAACTTGCCGCCGAATATCTGGTTGAACGGACCCTCGAACATGAGCTCCATCTTGAACGTGAGATTGCTCCAGGGCAGCAAGTCGGTCTTGACGACGCTGCCGTGGGAGGATTTCACATACTCGACTTCGTAGTCGTACGGAGCCGCGGTCACGACGGTCATCGAAGCGGCGAACAGGGCAAAGGCTATTTGTAGTTTCATGTCTCTAATTATAAATGAACGGTAACTTCCCGTCAAATACCCGACTGGGTATGGGGAAAGCAATTTCCCGATTGCCGAATTTCGCCAAATTCTGTAAAATATACGGTGAATGCTGGGATGTATCTCCATTTTGCTACTGTCCGCCACGCTTGTTGACGCAAGGCAGGTCGCCTCTGGCGACTTCATCGGGCAGCGCGTCTCCATCCGCGGCGTGGTCTCCGCGGCGGTACGCGACGACATAGACGACGGCTTCAACTGGGTTCTGCTAAAAACGCCCGAGGGGACCGTCTGCGCGTCAACCGACAACAGGGTCCACTCGCTGGAGGAGCTCCTCCCCCTTCTCGACGCGGATGTCGAGTTGACCGGCACCGTACAGCGCTTCACCCACTGGCGCAAGTTCCTCGGCTGCCAGATGCTTTTCGACAATGTCGCAGAAGGCGACAGCATCAAGGTCATAACGCCCGCTTCCGAAGACCCGTTTTCCGCGCAGCCCCTGACGAACGCCTCGTGCCCACACCGCCAGACGACGACAGGCACCGTGGTCGCCATGACCGGAGAAAGCTTCTTCCTGCGCCATGACGAGGGGCTCCTCCGCGTGCGTCCCGTCGATCCCAACGACGTCCCGCACCTCGGCGGGCTCGTTACTGTCAGCGGATTCATCGAGCAGAACCAGTTCATTCCGCTGATGACCGGCGCGCTCTGGCGCACCGAGCCGGCAAAGCCCGCTCGCCCCGAATCGGCTACGGACATCACCGCGGACGACCTCTTCAGGACCGACCCGCGCTCGCACTCGGGCGGCAGCTTCCACCGGTACGTCAACATGGACATCAGCGGGAAGACGGTCCGCCTCGCCGGGCGCGTCGAATACGCCGCGCGCGAATCGCGCGGGCCGGCGGGCTTCCGCATCGACTGCAACGGCGAATCGGTTTTCGTCGACCTCTCCGGCTTCGCGCCCGAGACCGTCTCCGCGCCGAGACAAGGCGCCGTAGTTTCTGTCACAGGCCTCTGCCTCGCCGACTTCGACACGAGCGGCAGCGCCATATTCCCTCGATTTCTCGGCCTCACCATCATCCCGCGCACACCGGAAGACCTGCAGATAATCCGTCGCGCCCCCTTCTGGACGATCGCGCGGCTCGCCTTGATGCTCGCGCTCGCCGTTCTCGTGGCAGTCGGCTTCGCCGTGTGGTCAGCGGCGCTGAAGGTAGTCTCGACGCGGCGCGGCAGGGAACTCGCGCGCGAACAGATTCGCGGAGCGCGCGCGGAGCTGAAGGTCGAGGAGCGGACCAGGCTTGCGGTCGAGCTGCACGACTCCATCTCCCAGGTGCTTACCGGCGTGGCCCTCCAGATCGACGCCGCGTCCGGAGCGGACGGAAAAGGCGCCAAGAAGTTCCTCTCGACCGCGCGCAACATGCTCGCGTCCTGCCGCGAGGAGCTTAACGGGTGCCTCTGGGATCTCCGCAGCCGCACCTTCGAGGAGAAGGACATGACGGAGGCCGTGCAGCGCACGCTCGCCCCGCATGTCGGCTCGGCGAAGCTCGCGGTGCGCTTCAACGTGCCGCGCGAAATGATCTCGGAAGCGACTGCGCACGCCGTCCTGAGAATCGTCCGGGAGCTCGGCACGAACGCCGTCAAGCACGGGCACGCGAAGAACATAAAGATCGCCGGCGAATTCCACAGCGACACCATATCGTTCTCGGTGCTCGACGACGGATGCGGCTTCGATCCCGCCGAAGCGCCGGGACCGGCCCAGGGCCACTTCGGGCTTCAGGGCGTCCGCGAACGCCTCAACGCCTTCAACGGCACGATACACTGCGACAGCGAGCCTGGCTGCGGAGCGAAGTTCACGGTCGTTCTGCACACCTCGCCATCGGAGGAGAAATGAAAAAACCGGAAAAGAAGACAAAGGTACTCCTCGCAGACGACCATCTCGTCGTACGGATGGGACTTTCGGCCATCATCTCGCTGGAGAAGGACATGACCGTCGTCGCGGAGGCGGAGAACGGCGAAGACGCCGTGCGTCTCGCCGCCGAGAAGAAACCGGACGTGGTGGTCATGGATCTCATGATGCCAAAGCTCGACGGCGCGAAGGCGACGGCGGAGATTCTCGCCGCCAACCCGGAGGCGAAGGTGATAATCCTCACGACGTTCGGCGGCTCCATCGACGTGAAGCGCGCACTTGACGCGGGCGCACGCAGCGCGCTCATCAAGGCGACGTCACAGCGCGATCTCATCGCGGCGATCCGCCGCACGGCCGCCGGGGAGTCGGTCATCTGCTCCGAAATCAGCAACACGCTCGAGTCGGACGCCGACTCCGTCGACCTTTCGGAACGCCAGATCGAGATTCTCTCCTATGTCGCGAAAGGCCTCAACAACCGCGAAATCGCCGAAGTGATGCATGTCGGGCGCGACTGCATCAAGGCCCATCTCAAGACTATATTCGCGAAGCTCGGCGTAGCCTCGCGCTCCGAGGCCGCCGCGCTCGCCGTCAACCGCAGCATGGTCAAGGTCTGACGGCCGCGGCAGCGGAAGACTTACATTCCGCCGCGGCCGCGAAGCGAGCCGTGAGAGAGGAATCCCTCGTACTTGCGGACGAGGAGATGAGACTCCATGATGCGCAGCGTATCGAGCGCGACGCCCACGATGATGAGGAGCGACGTGCCGCCGAAGAACGAGGCGACCGCCCACGGAATCGACATCCAGCCCATGAGGACGAGAGGGATCAGGGCCACGATGAGCAGCCCCGTGCCGCCGATGAGCGTGATCTTCGTCATCAGGTCGTCGAGGTACTCGGCCGTAGCGCGGCCCGGGCGGATGCCGGGAACGTAGCTGCCGTCCTTCTTGAGGTTGTCGGAGATGTCGACGGCGTTGAACTGGGTCGCGACCCAGAAGAACGCGAAGAACATGATGAGCGCCGCGTAGATGACGAGATAGAGCATCGACGGCTTGGAGGGGTTGGAGAGCCCCTGCGCGAAGGCGTTGAGCTTGCCGGAGATGCCGCCCGCGGTCGGGTCGGTGATCTTGACGAGAATCGCGGCCGGGATCTGGATGAGCGGCTGCGCGAAGATGATCGGCATGACGCCCGTGTAGTTGACCCTGAGAGGCATGAACGTCTGCTGCATGCCGTAGGTGCTCCCGCCTCCGACGGAACGGCGGGTTGTGTGGATGGCGACCTTCCTGACGCCCTGGGTGAGCATCACCGTGCCCATCACGACGAGCAGGAAGAAGATCACGAGGATCGGGAGCTCGGCGATCGGGGCGTTAGCCCTGACGCCGCCGAGTCCGAAGTAGCGCGCCCACGCGTCGATTAGCGCCTGCGGGAGACGCGACGTGATGTTGATCATGATGATGAGCGACGCGCCGTTGCCGATGCCGAAGGTCGTGATCTGGTCGGCGAGCCACATGACGAAGAGCGAGGCCGTTGTCATGCCGATCACCGTCATCAGATGGAAGCCGATGCCTGGGTTCGCGACGATTTCGGTGCCCGCAAACGCAGAGCCGAGCATGCCGGGGTGGCTGAGGACCGTCGCGATGCCCCATGACTGCACAACGCAGAGCACGATAGTGAGGTAGCGCGTGATCTGGGCAAGCTGCTGGCGACCCGACTCGCCTTCCTTCTTCATCTTCTCAAGCGCCGGGATCACCGAGCCGAGCAGCTGGATGACGATCTGAGCCGAGATGTAGGGCCAGATCGAGAGGAAGCCGATCGCGCACTGCCCGAGCGCGCCGCCGGTGAACACCTCGAACCAGTCGAGCATGCCGCCGCCCGCGCTGTTCGCCTTGAAGTCGGCGATGATGCGCTGAAGCGCCTGCCAGTCGACGCCAGGCGTCGGTATCTGCGAAACGAGACGGCACACGAACACGAGGCCGAGCGTAATCAAGATTTTCTTCCGAAGCTCCGGGATGCGGAATGCGTTCGAAAACCCCTTCATCATCGCCATTTTCTTATCTCTCTTTCCTTCTACGTTGCGAAAATTTTTGTATATTATATCAAAAATCAGCCGCCCCTTTCAAGGTCACGCCTAAGGGCCTTCTTCTTGAGGGCGTCGCGCTTGTCGTGGAGCTGCTTGCCGCGGCACACGCCGAGGTCGACCTTTATGCGCCCGTTTTTTAGGAAAACCCTGAGGGGAATGAGCGTCAGCCCCTTCGCCTCGGTCTTTAGCTGGAGGTCGCGCACCTCCTTTGAGTGGACGAGGAGCTTGCGCATCGACTTCGGTTCGTGGTTGAAGCGGTTGCCGAACTTGTAGGCAGCGATGTCCGCCCCGACGAGCCAAAGCTCGCCCTTCAGGACGGCGCCGTAGCTCCCCGAGAGCGACACCTCGCCGTGGCGCACGCTCTTGACCTCGGTGCCCGTAAGCACTATACCGCACTCGATCGTCTCGAGCACGGTATAGTCATGTCTCGCCTTCCTGTTCTCGGCGAAGACCGGATTGAACTTCTTGTCGGCCACTTAGTCCGAGTAGAGCGAATTCACGTTGACGTGCTTCTGGTTCCACTTCGTCTTCGCGTCTTCCGCTCTGGCAATGGCGTCGAAGTCGATTTCAGCGATAAGCTTGCCCTCTGCAACCTCGCGGAGCGCGATGTCGCACTTGTCCTCGTCAAGCGACTGGGGCTTCACGAGCGGCTTCGCGCCGTTGATGAGCTCGCGCTCGCGCTTGGAAATGAGGTTCACAAGCACTGGAACGGAAGGTATCTTCTCGTGGGCCTTCTTCAAAAGTTCGTTGTTCATCTCTGTCTTTTCTCCAGTTGGAAGTGCGTATTATATCAAATTATTTCACTTCGCGGTAGGCGTCTACTGCTTTTTTCCATGCAGGGGTGCCGCAGTAGCCGCACGGCTTGAACTCGGGGCAGAACCCGCGGTAGACGCATTCGGGGACGCAGCAAGCCGCGACCTCGGGCTCCTTCTTCGCGATTTCGTCGACTACGGCCTTCCACGCCATGCGCGTCTCGGGGCTCGCCTGCCCGCAGAGGCGGCGGCGCGAGATGAACATCACGGCCTGGGCATTCGCGAAGCATTCGTGCACCACCGGCGCGTCCTGCGACTTGGAGTTGCGGTCCTCGCCAGTGCGGTCGGTGCGCTGAGTGGAGACAAAGTGCTCGATGCCGAATTTGTGGCGCACGAAATGGACCGACACCCAGTAGGGAAGGTCAATCCACTTCCAGTTGAAGCAGAGCTTGCGGATCGGAGAGTGTTCGGCAAGCAGGATGCGCTTTTTCCACCTTGAGCTCGGTTCGCCCTCGCCCTCTTCACGGCGGATCGTCGTCCTGGCAGCGTCGGCGACCTCGCGCCATGTGCCCTTTACCTTCAGGAACTTTATCTTCACTTTGCATCTCCCTTCTTTGCGCACGGACGGAAAGCAACCCTGCTTGCGCCGACGAGCATATCGTACCGCAGGAGGGTGTCCGCTCCGATGCGGCCTCTCCCGTCGCGGTAAAGCACGCCGTCCGGCACCACCTCCGGCTCAAGGCGAAGCGGCACCCCGGCCATTATCTCCCCGGGCTCTCCCCTGCGCGACTTCACTTCGCTTCCGCCTGAATTGACGTCCGCCGCGTCGATCTCGACCTCCTTGTCCGCCGCAGGCCACGCAGACGCCTGCTCAACGACCGTGATCGACGACGCCGAATCCACGAAAAGCGGCAGCCGCCGTCCATTGTACTCTGCGTCGATGTCGATGCTGAATGGATCCGGCCTGCCCCCGAAGGCGGCCTGGCGAACGCGGTCGACAGGCTTCTCAAAACCGGCGAGACGCGTGCGCACCGGCGCAAACACGACCTCTCCGGAGCCAAGCGAGACAAGCGTCATAGTCCGCCCGATGACATTCATGCCTATTATGCCGTCGACCCTCGCGCCGACGGACTTCCTGAGATGCGAGAGGTCGAGCGCCATTAGATCGAAGTCCGCGAACTCCGCCGCGCCGACATTCAGCGACGCGGCATGTACGAGCGACGGCTGCCGCTCTACGTTGGTGGAGCCGACCATCGCGACCTTCTGGAGCGCATGGCCCGGCAGCTCGCGAGCGACAAAGCCGACATCAAGCGTGGTGTGAGATGCACCGGTGTCGAAGATCATCGTCGCGCGACGTCCGTCAACAGTGCACTCCACGAGCGGCATGCGGTTCCCGGGACGGACATATACCGCGACACGCACCTCGTTCGTCGGCGCGGAGCGCGGGACGAAGGGCCTGAGCATAATGTCGACCTCGGGCGCGGCGAACGCAGACGCCGCGGCAAGGGCGAGAAATGTCGCAAGCGTCCTCATGTGGAAGTCCGTTCCATCAAAATCCGAGAGTCGCCTTCGTCTGCTGCTTGCGGATCTCCTGCTCGTCGGTCCAGGCGATCTCTCCGCTCGCAATGTCCTTCATGTTCAGCGTGAACTTGAAGTAGCGGTCGGTCACGCCGTCGACCTGCTGGCGCATCTCCGTGAGCGCACCGTACAGATACAGCTGCGCGGCGGACTGCTGGCCCGCGGCGACGGCCTTTGAGGGGTCCGTCATGCCGTTGAGCGCCTGGTCGTTCATGAACTGGAGGTCTGTCGCCGATGTCGTGCGGTCCATGAAGCGGAACTTGCGCGAGCGGATCAGCTTGGTGCGGATCGAGTCTGTGATCGACTGCATGTCGAGATGCATCGTCGAGCGGTTCTGTAGCGGCCCGATGTCGAGAACCGGCTTTCCGGCGACGTATTCGGCTATGAACTCGCGGTCGGCAAGCATCGAATCGACCATCTTCTCTACCGTCCGGCGCACATCCTGCGGCTCGATCGCCGCCGACATGGCCTGCTGGTCAAGCTGGACTTCGCGGGCCTTCGGACCCACGCACCCGCACAGCAGCGCCGCGAGCGCGACGCTTCCGACAATCATCATCTGCTTCATCGTTTAGTCTCCTTTGTGGATGTATTGCTCTGAGTGTCTCAGATTCCCTGGGCCGTATCTGTCTCGCGAACCTGCAACCGGGCCGTCACGCCCTTTTCGTTCGGCGCCATCCCCGTGAAGGTCGTGACGTCGTTTCCGTCGAGGACTATCGCGCGGAACGGCTTGCCGTCGGGATCGATCTCGGTCCCCTCGAAGTCAAGCCACACCATCCTGGCCTGCAGCTCCTGCCTCTTGTGCGTCAGCGACTCGAGCGTCACCGTAGCCCGCTTGATGCCGTCGACGTCTCCGTATGTGACGCGAACGACCTTGACGCGGTTGGCGAGGCGGGTGGAGCACTCGAGAATCGAGGCGTCCCCCGTCTGGGTATCGACCGTGACACGCGTTCCCGCCGTCTCGACGCACCCTGCGAAAATGGCGGCTACGGCCGCCAGCACGACTGTCTTCATTGTCATTTGTTTATCTCCTTGCCGTTTAAATACATGCCAGGCGCCCCGACAGGGCCGGCCGCGGCAGATGCGCCGCGCACAACAGACCCCGCGTCGGCTATCCACAAAACGCGCGTCTCGCCCGCCGCGAGCGGAACCTGCGCGGTGATCGTCCGTCCGTTGACCGAAACCGACACGGCGTAGACGCCTGGCTTCATGCCGTCGTCGCACCAGACCTGCTGAGACGACGGAAGGGTGCGCCAGCTTCGCGTGTCAGCCGACCTGCAGGCCGAGACGACCACGTTGAACAGGAACATGCCGAGCTGCGCATATTCGTTCCCCGAGGCGTTCACCGCCGCCTGCGCGCCGGCCTGCGCCACGGCGCGCGTCACGTTGCGGGCGACTATGCCGGGCATCTGCTCCTTCAGGTCGCGTGCCGCAAGCGAGCGCACGCTCACCGCCAATGCCGCCGCCTTCGCGCCAGAGGAACCCGCAACGGACACGTTGTTCTCGCCAAACGGCACGGTTGGATACTTCGGGATCTGCACCGAAAAGCCGGTGTAGAGCGGAATCGGGATCTCAAGCGATTCGCGCATCGGCACGAAGCCCTGGTCATAGAAGACGACGAGGCGCGCCGAATCCGCGCGCGGCGAGGCGCTTCCGCCGGATCGCGCCGCGTCGGCGGCGAAATACGGGTTGTCGGGGCGTATCGCCGCCGCCTTGCGGTAGCTCTGCCACGCCATGTCCAGCTCTCCGTTCGCCTCGAAGAGGATGCCGGTAAGCCACCACAGGGCGGGGTTCTCCCACGAATTGCGCGTCGCCGCGATCATCTCATCGAGGCTCGCCGACTGCGCCTCCACGATGGAACGCGACGATGCGCTCGCGCCATCCGGCTCCTTCGCGAGGTCGGCCCCGCAAGTCTCGGCGAGCGTGTCCTGGACATATACGGCAAGCCGAGCGTCGACCAGCGCATCCTCGCGCAGCCCCGCCAGAAGCTGGGCGATTATGCCGTATTCGAGCGCAAGGTTGATCTCGTATGGCGGAAGATAGTACTCGCGCGTGCGGTCGTCGGTGATCGTGGACGAAAGCGCGGTGTTGCCCCAGTCGGAGAGCTTCATCTTCGGCGCCGTCTCGCTGCGCTCCACCGCCGAGTCCACGGCCGCGCGGAACCGCCTTGTCGCCTCGCCGTAGCTGCCGGCGAGCAGATTGACGCGCCCGGCCTCGACGAGGCCGAGGTTCCGGGAATAATGGCTTTTGTCGGCGAGTTCGCTGCTCCACGCGATCGCCGCGGCGTCATCGCCGCGGGCGAGGGCCGCTATCGCGGACATCGCCTCTTCGTCGACGGTGACGCACCCGCTGAACGCCGCAAACGCCGCGGCGACGGCGGGAATCAAAAGTCGATCCGCCAGCAGCTTCATGCCGTCAGTTGGTCTGCTTGATGACGACGGGCGGACGGCCGCCGTAGGTTACGTCGCGCCAGCTTGACGAGTCGTGGTTGACCTTGATGCCGCGCGTCATGGCGGCTTCCGCGTAGCCCTGCGCGACATTCGCCCTGAGCGCCTCGACAGAGCCCCACTTCTCGATGCCCTCCTCGCTCATCTCGAGCGCAATCTCGAAGACCGCGCCTTCCTGCACGTTGACCGTCCCCGTGAAAGGCTCCATCCACGCGCGCGACACCTTGATCTGGTGCAGCCCCGGCGTCGCCATGAACTGGCCGGGGGCAGAGCCGACAACGGCGCCGTCAAGCTCGACCGTCGCGCCGCCGACAACCTTGCGGAGCTCCTGGAGCTGCTCGCCGGAAACGCCCTTCGTCTGGCTCTCGAGCGCCGCGATGACGCGGTCGATCGTCGTGGAGACGGTGAAGGGAACCATTCCCTGCGCCTTGGCGGGACGCCTCCAGCGGGCGGACTTCTGCGCCACTACGGGCGTCACCTGCGCGATCCACTTGTCGAAAAGCATCTGGTAATAGCCCATGGGATCGTCATCGCCCGCGCCGAGAATGGGCATCTGCAGCGCCGGCAGCGGAACGCTGTCGACGCTCGCGCCCGTAGCGTCCATGATCTTGAGCGTCATGCGCAGCATGTAGTTCTTCGCCGGCTGCCCGCCGATGTTGCGCGACATCGCGCGCGCATCGGCGATCGTCGCGGCTGCGATGTAGTCGCAGCCAAGCATCTGCGAAACGCGCGGGACAGACCCGCCAGTGAAGATGCCCGGCACAAGCCCCGTCTTCTCCTCGTCCGTCGTCACCTTGTAGCGGCGGAAGGTGTCGGCTACCTGCGCCGAGTCCATCACGGCGAAGCCTTCGATCTCGGCAAACGCCGCCGCGAGACGGTCGCGAACGCCGTCAACCTCGTCGTCCATCCCCGGGACGCGCGTGCGGTTCTGCACGAACACGGCGATTTTCCTGAGCTCCGAGCGCTGCTGCTGCAATTCGACCGTCTCGACGACCGTAGTGGTCACGTTCTTGACGACTGTCGTAGTCGTTGTCGCCTGCTGCGCAAAAGCCGCGAAGAGACCCGCCGCGAGAGCGGCCGCTATCATGTGTTTCATATGGCGTCGTCCTTTAATAAAGCGTCAGAAATACCAGTTGATGATCGGCAGGAACGGAATGTCGTTGTCCTGGATGACGTTCACGACACCGACCTGGACGCCGTACATCTTGCGCGTCACGTTTATGACGCCGAGCTGCCAGCCGCGGAAGACGTCGGTCGTGTTTATTACGCCGATCTGCCAGCCGTCGAAGTCCTCGACCCAGTTGAACACGCCGATCTGAAGGCCCTTTACGTTCCAGAACCCGGGAGGAAGGCCGACGGGTGTCACGATGTTGATCGAAAGCGGGGTATAGCTCCGCATGACTTCGGAGGGAGGGTTCTTGCCCTCGAGATACAGGTTGGCGTCGGCTCCAAGCGCGACGGCTGACACAGCCATCGCGGCGGCAAAGAAAAGACTTTTCATCGGTCTCCTGCTCCTTTCGTAGTTTTCTAGTTTTCTACAGGCGAAATTATACCAAATCCAGAGGCCTGACGCAAAGCAAAACACGCTACCGCACCACGAAGTTGACCATGCGCTTCGGAACGGCGACGACCTTGACGATCGTCTTCCCCTCAAGGAACTTCGCGACGTCAGCGTTTTGCTTCGCCGCGGCCTCCATCTCGGCGGGAGTCGCCGCGACGGGAACCTTTACGCGCCCGCGGAGCTTGCCCATCACCTGCACCGGGATCTCGATCTCGTCCTCGACGAGCGCCGATGGGTCGAACTTCGGCCACGGCTCGTACGCGAGCGACTTGTCGTGCCCGAGGAACTGCCAAAGCTCCTCGCCAAGATGAGGGGCGAAGGGGGAGAGGCAGAGGACAAAGGTTTCAAGGAACGGACGGGGAAGGCCAGCCTCCCCCGCACCCTCACATGCGGAACTTGAGTCTTTTGAGTAGGCCTCCGCCTCGTTGACGAACACCATCATCGCGGAGATCGCGGTGTTGAAGTTCATCGTCTCGAGGTCTTCGCCAACCTTCTTGACCATAGCGGCGAGGCTCTTCGCCTCGGCCTTGGTCATCGCACGATCGACGACAGGCGTTTCGGTGCCGAGGCGGTTTGCGCGCTTGAGGAAGCGGAACACTCCCTCGACGCCCTTCGTCGACCACGGCTTGACGGCCTGCAGCGGACCCATGAACATCTCGTAGAGACGGAGCGAATCAGCGCCGTAGTCGCGAATCACGTCGTCGGGATTGACCACGTTCTTGAGCGACTTCGACATCTTCGCGGGGAACTCCGTGAGCTCCTCCATCTCGCCGCCCTCTTCCGCGCCCCATGGCTTGCCGTCGCGCCATTCGATCTTGTCCATCGGCACAAGCACTCCGCGCTTCGTCTTGTACGCCATACCCAGGATCATCCCCTGGTTGACGAGACGCTGGAAAGGCTCCGGCGTGGGAACATACCCGAGGTCGAAGAGGACCTTGTGCCAGAAGCGCGCGTAGAGGAGGTGCAGAACCGCATGCTCCGCGCCGCCGACGTAGAGGTCGACGGGAAGCCACTTCTTGAGAAGCTCGGGATCGGCAAAGCACTTGTCGTTCGTAGGATCGATGTAGCGGAGGTAGTACCAGCAGCTTCCCGCCCACTGCGGCATCGTGTTCGTCTCGCGAACGCCCTTCTTGCCGGTCTTGGGATCGACGACATTGACCCAGTCCGTCGCCTTCGCGAGCGGAGGCTCGCCCGTGCCCGTCGGCTTGTAGTCCGCAAGCTCGGGGAGCGTGAGCGGCAGGTCTTCCTCGGGAACGAGCGTGTTCGTGCCGTCCTCCCAGTGGATCACCGGGAACGGCTCGCCCCAGTAGCGCTGGCGCGAGAAGAGCCAGTCGCGGAGCTTGTACTGCGTCTTCGCCTTGCCGACGCCCTTTTCCTCAAGCCACTTGATCATCGCGGGACGCGCCGCCTCGACGGAAAGCCCGTTGAGGAAGCCGGAGTTCACCATCACGCCGGTCGCGATGTCGGTAAACGCCTCGCTGCCGGTGTAGGGGACGCGAGAAATCAACTCCGAATTATCCGAAGCCTTCGCTAACGCTCCGGCATCTACAGAAGGCGCAGCATTAGCGGAGCCATCGGACTTTTCGGAGTTAGCTTTTCCGGCCGGCGCCACGACCTGGTAGATCGGGAGATTGAACACCTTCGCGAAATCGAAGTCGCGCTCGTCGTGCGCTGGAACGGCCATGATCGCGCCCGTTCCGTAGCTCGCGAGAACGTAGTCGGAGATGAAGATCGGGAGCTTGTCGCCGTTGACGGGATTTACGCCCACGACGCCGTCGAGCCGCACGCCAGTCTTCTCCTTGTTGAGCTCGGTGCGCTCGAGGTCGCTCTTGGAGGCCGCCTTCTTCTGGTAGGCCTTTACCTCGTCGGCGTTCTTGAGCGTGCCGTCCTCGAGCCACTTCGCGACGAGCGCGTGCTCCGGCGAAAGCACCATGTACGTCGCGCCGAAAAGCGTGTCGCAGCGGGTGGTGTAGACGGTAATGACGTCGCCTTCAACACCCTCAACCCCGAAGTCAACCAGCGCGCCGGTCGACTTGCCGATCCAGTTGCGCTGCATCTCCTTGATGCCCTCGGGCCAGTCGAGCGTGTCGAGGTCCTTGAGGAGGCGCTCGGCGTACTCGGTGATCTTGAGCATCCACTGGCGCATGGGGCGGCGGGTGACGGGATGGTTCCCGCGCTCGCTCCTGCCGTCGATCACCTCTTCGTTCGCGAGAACAGTTCCGAGCGCGGGGCACCAGTTGACCGGCACCTCTGCGACATACGCGAGCCCCTTCTTGTAGAGCTGCTCGAAGATCCACTGCGTCCAGCGGTAGTACTTGGGGTCGGTCGTGTTGACCTCGCGGTCCCAGTCGTAGGAAAAGCCGAGCGCGCGGATCTGCTCGCGGAAGCGGTCGACGTTCTTCTTCGTGGTTATCGCGGGATGGGTGCCAGTCTCGACGGCGTACTGCTCGGCGGGAAGGCCGAAGGCGTCCCATCCCATCGGATGCAGCACGTTGAAGCCCTTCATCCTCTTGTATCGGCAGAGGATGTCGGTCGCGGTGTATCCCTCGGGGTGGCCGACGTGCAGCCCTGCGCCCGACGGATACGGGAACATGTCGAGGCAGTAGAACTTAGGACGGACATCCTTGGGCTGGGGTGCGGGCGCGCCAGAGCGCCCGTCCGTTCCGTCCGTTGTCCTGAAAGTCTTGTTCTCTAACCAGTACTTCTGCCACTTCTTCTCGATGGCTGAGAAATTGTATTCGCTCATTACTGCTGCTTCTGATCTTCGGCGTGCGCGGCGATCGCTTTCTGGATGAGCCCCGACACGTCGTTGGTCGCCGCAGCGACGCCGGCTTTTACGGCGTAGTAGATTGCCTTGTGCGAAGAGCTGCCATGCCCGATGATGACTGCGCCTGGGACGCCCAGGAGAGGCGCTCCGCCGTAGATCTCGGGGTCAAGCTGCTTCTTGAGCGCGCGGAACGCCCCCTTCAGGAGTAGCGCGCCGAGAACACGCCAGGGTCCGCGGAAGCACTCGCGCTTGAGCCAGTAGCCGATGGCCTTCGCGATCGACTCGGTCGTCTTGAGGACGACGTTGCCGACGAAGCCGTCGCAGACCGCGACGTCGATCTGGCCCTTGTAGAGGTCCTTGCCCTCGATGTTGCCGACGAAGTTCAGGTCCTTCACTTCCTTGAGGAGCGGGAAGGTCTGCTTCGTCATCTCGTTGCCCTTGCAGTCCTCAGTGCCGATCGAGATAAGCCCGATGGCGGGAGTCGTGCGCTTCAAGACGGCCTTCGAGTAGGCGTTGCCCATGATAGCGAACTGGACGAGCCACTCGGGGTGGCAGTCCATGTTCGCGCCAGCGTCGAGAACGACGAGCGGGCGGCGAGGCGTGCGGTTGGGCATCACCGTCGCGATGGCCGGGCGCTTCACGCCCGGTATGCGCCCGAGAGTCAAAATCGCGCTTGTCGCTACGGCCCCGGAATTGCCCGCCGACACGAACGCATCGGCTCGGCCCTCCTTTACGAGGCGCATGGCGACGTTGATCGAACAGTCCTTCTTCTTGCGGACGGCATCGACCGGAGACTCGTCCATCTCGGCGACGTCAGGCGCATGGACAATCTCCAGCAGACCGTGCTCGATCGCAGTCTGGGCGGACTTCTTGAGATCCTTGGGAAGCTTGTCGAGCTCGGCCTGGATAGGCGCGAGCTGCCCGACGAGCAGGACCTTCACCCCGGGGATGCCGGCGGCGGCCTCAACCGCCCCGACGACTATCTCGCCGGGGGCGTGGTCACCGCCCATCGCATCAAGAGCAATCCGCGTCATATGCGGAAACCTCCCGAAACCTGGTTACTTGGCCGCGGCGACGACCTTGCGGCCCTTGTACGTGCCGCACTTCGGGCACGCACGATGCGAACGGACGGCAGCACCGCACTCGGGGCAGGTGCCGATCTGGGCGAGGATGGGCTTCTCGAGGGAAGCGACGCGCTCGCGTTTACGGCGCTTGGACACACGATTCTTAGGACTTGCCATTTTCTCTTTCTCCTTGCTTGTTCAAACTGTCGAGCACGTTCCACCGATCGTCCGACGGCATTTCGACCGTCTGTTCGACTCCCGGGCAGGTCTCGTCGCAGACCGGGTATGTCGGTAGGGCGAGTATTATACTCTCTCTTAGCTCTTCCGTCAAATCGACCTCTGGCGAATCCTCGCTGATTTCGAAGGACGCCGTGAAGTCCTCGACCTTGATCGTGTCGTCGAAATCCTTGCCGCAGCGGCTGCACACGAGGTCGAAATCCTGCTCAAGACGGCCTCTAACAAGAAGTTCCGAGCCAAAGACCTGGGCATGGATGACATAGCGGACACCGCCGAACGGCTTCACGAACGGCTCATCGAGGTCTACACAGTCGACTTCGCCCTCGAGCTCCTCGCCCTCGGGATCGACGCGCGACGTGTCTATTGTCAGTTTTGTCTCCATGTGGCTGATATTATACCAAAAAATCGGGGCGGCGATCGACCCCACAGCGCGCACTTGCTTTCGCGATACATGTTGACTACTATTTGCCAACCTGTGCGTGTTTGCCTTCCAGTGTGCGGCTTGCTTCGCCGCAACGGTGCTCGCCTGCGAGAAATGGCCGATTCGCGCGTCCTTGCAACCACTCGGCGTATACATATACGCCTTCGGGTCGCAGTCCTGCGCGACTCGTCTCATTTTCGCAGGTTCCGCCCCGCTATCGGCGGCGAAGCAAGCCGCGCTTGGCACCCTCGGGTGCTGGGCCCCGTCGGCGGTCGCTCGTCACTCACTCCGGGGAAAAGCGCGTCTCCTCCCGCGCGCTGCATCCACCGTCCGCAGCGCTATACTTCGTCGGCGGATACGCCTCCTCGTCTCGCGCGCGCCCGCTGGCGCATCACGCGAGCCGTCACCGCGCCGTTCCCCTGCGTTCGTTCCTTCCGTCCGCCGCCTTGGGCCCGACCTTCCATAAGGCGCGTTTTTCTTCGTAGCCTCTGCGCTCGCCGCCTTATCGTCGTCTCGCTTAACAACTTGCAACCACTACCACGCTTCTGCAAACTCTCTTATGCAAGGCGAAAATACGTCGCCGTCAGACTCTAACCGATTCTATCAGACCCCAGTCAACCCCGCCGCTTCTACCAAATAACTCCGCGGCAAATCTGCCGCGAACAGTTGGTTAACCGTTCAGCACCTTGTGCAGATAGGCGACAACGGCTATGTCATTATTGCGCTCCACTGCAATATCAGAATACTCGTGGTTGATTGACCGGAGCAGCGTCTTATCGCCCTTCTTGACAAGCTTCTTTAGCAAATATGCACCACCAGACTCGGGATCGGAAGATTTGTCGTTGCGCTGTGCGAGAACGATTTGGTCGGCGTAATTTCCACCGCCAACCTTTCTCACAACGCAAAGATCGCCGTCATGGATTGTCGGCTCCATCGAATCGCCCTCAGCGCGAACAACAACCATCGTATTGTCGAGCTTGCCAATTCCCTCCGCCTTGACCCAGCCTACTGGCTCGACAATCTCGCCATCGCGCAATACTCCACACGCGGCACGAAGCGAATAAAGCGGCAAATACTCACGGAATCGCAGTGCGACAGCTACGTCACACAATATTTCGACTCCGTCGCTCCTAACTCTCGCGGAGGCAGAAACTCCTCCCGCGATGCTATTAATCCATTCGGGCGCATCGCCGTCGTCGCGTTTTGCTACACAATCTTCCAGCAATTCAACAATTTCGCCATTGCGATGCATCCCACTCTTGAATGCTGCTACAAAATACTCCCGGAACTGACTAAGCGAGAGAGGCACGATGTTAAGTCTCGTGCGAATGTCCCCCTTGCCATACCATGTCCCCACTCGAAATGTCTCAGCCGTGTTTGTGTCAACATGATTCGCAATGAACAACCCGTAAACTGGTTTTTCGCATCCTGCCGCGATATCGTAAACATGCCGCCGGACAGGCTCACCTTCCATCGCCTCTTGGCGCGAACTATCTGACATGGTAACTTCAATCACAACTTTACAATCGCCATATTCAGCAACCAGATCCGGCCCATTCCCTGGTGCGGTGTTCACTGGAAAGAAATCTTGATCGACCTTGAAGCGTCGCATTTCATATGGCTTATTGGAAAGCGTATTCATTGCGAGAAATGCGCGCCAAATCGTCCATTCCAGATACGCAGCAACCTCATCCTTCGGAACCTTAATTTCAGTATCGTCATCATACCGCTTGCTGCCGCCACGCTTCATCACCAGTGCCATATAATCTGCAATTTCACCCCACTTGCTTTTCTGCGTACGTGCGTACATAACCTCAGCGTCATTATCAAGAAGCACCTCGAGATTATGGCGCGCAGTATTCACATCAGCAGCCGAGTGAAGTTGCGAATGGTCAAGCGCGAAAGTGATGCCTCGCTCTTGAAGTCTACATTCGAGCCCAGAAAGCACCCGCTTCGCCATTTCCATGTCATCAGTTGGCAATCGTGGTCCGTTGTAGAGTTCCTTTAGCCTATCCAGAATCGGCACGTTGCTCTGTTGGTCCTTGGCCAACATCTCAGCTAGATCATGCTTTTCCCCAACTATCACAATACCCTTGCCTTGCGCCCTGACTATTCCCGTTGCTCTAAGATAGCGTAAATTCATGTCACCATACTCCAAGAAGTTCTCCACCTTCTTGGGATAGTCCACGCTCAACTGTGCAAAGAGCTCCTTGTCGAACTTCCTCTTGGATGTAGCCTTGTCCCTTTTCGCCCGAATGGAAAGGATTTTCTCTACTACCTGGCAGGTGGCTTCTGTTGGGTTCGTCGTTTGGATGTAGGCTGCAAACTCCGTAAAACCCACCGCACTGCTTCCAGTCTTTCGCTCAATTTCCAACATGACGGCAAGCGTCCACCTGAGCGGAGAAAATGTCGTTCCGCCGCTCATGTCCTCCATGGGCATCGCGGATGCGCGAAGGAAACATTCCTGTACTGCAGGAATTGTCTTTGCATCAAGAAACGACCTTCCGAATGGAGTGATGCAGTCAATTGGCCCAAGGTCAGACTGCCTTACTCCAGAAGCTTTTACCACATCATATGTTAGCCCATTTTTGTTAAACACAAGTCGCCATTTGCGACCGTAGCTTCCTGTCGGGTCTTTTCCTGGCGCATTGTTCAGAACGCCCCGTTCACAGAAGTAGTTCGTAAGCGCAACCGATCCTTCTACGCCTCGAATCTTCCCAACAAGATTCGATTCTGCATATAGCCGGAACGCTTCTTGTATCCGCATGGGATTCCTTACACCCGTGTTTCCAACTTGCCAGATATCTATCATGGAAACGCCCTCAATATCCAACAAACAGGAATTCCCTGACATTCTGCCTTGCCAGTTCGCTTCCAGACCTGTTGCCGAAATTGTATCGATAGTCAATAGGCAGGACTTCGACATTCTCCTTGTACCGCGACATAAGGAGGATCATCTGTTCCTTTGTTGGCAAACTGTTAGAAGAATACGAGACGATCAACACAGAATCTCGATAGCGAGCAAAGAGCGCATCAAGCGCCCCTTCCGCCCCGTCTTTAGTGGAAAACGGCGTGGGATACGACTTAAACTTCTTTGTCTTTGTCTCTTGCTGAATCTCAACACCATCCCATGCACGCGCAAGTCCTTCAAGAAAATGATAGCGCCTTACATATTCGTTATCCGACTTCGGCGTATAATATGGCGGATCAATGTACACGAGGTCCGGCGCGATGTTGCGAAGCGAAAGCGCGTCGCCCCATCTCGACAAATTGATTCGCCCATTATCAAACACAGCGGCATTGACAGACTTAATGCATTCTACAAACAGATCCTCAATCGGGAGGCGCAGATCCCTTCGTCCATCATCGTATCGTTCGCCTATGTATGTAAACAGACCACGAGGACGTTTCTTGGCGCACGTGCGGATCAATGCCGTCATCGCAACGGCACGCTTGTACTGGTCCTTCATATGCGCTATGTTTGTGCGCAACGCGTCTATCGCAGCATTTTCTGCGTCAGTGAAGAAAATTCCTTTGAACGTCGTAGAGACAAAGTCATCGCACCTCTTCGGACTACGCAAAAGCTTAGCTACATCGGCGTCAGTCAACCTCGTTGAGCTGTTCTCCACCATCGCCTTTGAGAATGTCGCCGACATCGCCATGTAGTCATTGCAAATTACCGATTTCCCCATCGACTTGAATAGATAACCAACTACACCCGATCCTGAAAACAAGTCAAGAGCACTTTCAAACTGAAACTGACTTGCGACACGGCATATTTCAGAAAGTAGCTTTCGCTTCGACCCCATAAACCGCGTCGGCGGATATGACTTCGCCTGTGCTGGAATCGCAATATTCCGGTACAAAACAGCATCCATCTTCTTAATTGGCGGAATGTCAACAATCACATCCTCGCCAACGCGCGTTGACGCATCGCTGGAAATGTTGCGCTTGGTCTTCACAACGCCCAGAGAACAGTCGGAATAAAGTTCACGGACAAGTGGATGATTTGAATTTGTCAACACGGACCAAACACCTCGTTGTCGCAGGCGCATAATCGCCTCCGCAAGGCGTCTGTGATCCGCCTCATAAAACTGCTCCTTTGTATAGCGTTTGAAGTCGCCCCACTTTCCAACAGGAAGATACGGCGGATCAAGGAAGACGAAGTCTCCCGACTTGGCTCGTGCCTCAAGAACTTCCGCAAAATCACCACACAATATCTCTGCTCGCTTTAGGACTTGCGACGCGGCGCGGAGATTCTCCTCGTCACATATGCGAGGATTGGCATATCGGCCATAAGGAACATTGAACTCACCCTTTCGATTGACGCGATATAGGCCATTGAAACAAGTCCTGTTCAAGAAGATTGTCCTAGCGGCTGCCTTAGGCGGAGGCAACTCCTGCCATTTTTGGGAGCGCACTTCATAATAGGCCTCGGCAGTGTTGTGATAGCGTTTCAAATAACCGATGACCGAATCTACTTTAGTCGCAATCTGTCTATATAGGTTTACCAACTCTGGATTGCTGTCCGAAAGCACCGCGCGATCTGGCTGAAGTGCAAAAAACATTGCACCGCCCCCGACAAAAGGTTCAATGTAAGTTCCGAACCTTTCAGGAACATGAGGAAGCAACTGCGAGATCAGTTGCGACTTGCCGCCAGCCCATTTCAGAATCGGCTTTACGGCCATCCGCTTGTTCACGGCACACATTGTCAGAAATGCTCCACGGTTGCGCAACGAAATATCTTCATCAACTATTTCATACTGCGCTCAGCCCGTCGAGGACACCGCATCCACGCATGAAAAAGAGCGCACTTCCCCTCATGCACTCGTCCGTAGCCCTACCACAGGCTAATCACAGAACACATGAAAGAAAATGCGCCCAACTGGGCGCATCTCCACTTACATGTCGTTCTGTGATTGAAATAGTGGTAGTATTTCGGACGAACGACGTGTAGCTTTGATGCTACATTGATTAAGCGCCCGGCGGGAGAGGGAGAAGTGTTGGAGTGGAGGATTGGTGGAGTGGAGGAGGTAATTTTCCGACTCCCTCACTCGCCCACTCTCAACTCACCCACTATCCTTTCCGTTTTCCGGACTATGACCCCGCGCCGCGTGGAAGAGTTTAAAGTTGAAAGTGAAAAGTTGAAAGTTATGGAGCGGCTAAGCCGCGACCTCCACAACTTTACACTTTACGTTTTACACTTTACACTCGTTTCCCCGCCTCACGGGATGTGGGTATTATAGCGAAAACGCCGCGCGAAAATCAAGCACGGCGAAATGAGATTATGGCGGGTGAGAAGACAGAGTGAATGCGACTGCCCGCGAAGCGGGGAGTCGCATTCACTCTGTCGTGTCGTATGGTTGCATTGAGTCTGCCAGTATCGGATGGG
>CACYNF010000023.1 GCA_902775595.1 uncultured bacterium
CCGCGAGGCGCTCGCCGCGGAATAGAACACGAAGCGCGAACGCGAGGTTGGCGAACCTGCCGCCCGTCAGCGCGTTGAGCGCGAGGCGCATGAGAATCGCCACGCGCGGCGGATCCGTGCGCAGCGGCAGCCGATTTCCGAAGAGGCGGTACATCGTGAACACGAGCTTCTCGAGGAGAGACGGCGGCACTGCGGCAAAACCGGTCTCGCGCCCCTCGGCGTCGCGCGACTGGTATGCGTGGAAGACGAGCCAGCGCAGCTTCGACGGATCGACGCGTCCGCCTATTCCCGCGAACGGACGCCATCCGAGGGCGCCAAGCTCCGCCACGCAGCGCGCGATTCCATTCGTCGCGGCGAAGTTCTCCTCTCCCGCGTCGATAGTCTGCATGCTGCGTTCGAGCGTGAGAAAGGCATAGGAGCAGTTCGGGTTGCGTCGAAAGGACGCCATCGCGGCCCGCAGCGCGGCGGGCCTGTCCGCGCGCACCGTGGTGGAGACCGCGGTGTCGATTCCCGCAGCGCGCGCTGATGCGCACTTCACCCCCGCAAGACGCGCGACCTCCTCCTCGGATTCCGGATCGGCGATGTCGTCTCTTTGCTGTCCGGTCTGTATGTGGAAGTAGACCATCTTAAGTCCGGCAGAGGCGAGTTCTGCGGCCACGCGATCCGTCCATAGAATCCCGTTCGTTAGCATCACAGCCCCGACGCCGCGCGCCTTTATGCGGCGGACGATTTCAGCGATTTCGGGATGAAGAAGAGGCTCTCCGCCGAGAATGCCGACGAACTCCACTCGGCGCCGGGAGAAGATGAAGTCGAGCTCGCGCTCTATCGCGTCAATCGGCTTCGGCTCCCTCACCGCGCGGTTGTAGCACGTCCTGCACACGCAGTTGCAGCCGCGTATGACGTCCAGCATCGCATAGGGGACATCCCTGCCCGTCCATGGAAGCCGAAGGGGTTTCATTTCGCGCCTCCCGTCCCGACGCGGACCGTCGCAGTCTCGTAAAGCGTCCCGCCGAGGTCGAGCTTGTACCGTTCGTCGCCACGGCAAAGGTCTATGCAGCGCAAACGCGAGTTCGCACACAACCACCTGGCTGCCTCGGCAATCAGCAGTCTCCCCGGACTGTAGCGCGCGAAGTGGTCGTCGATGGCGATCCGCGGCACCTCGAGCGCGGCGCGTGCCATGTTCACATAGCCTTCCATATACGCCGCAACGCGTCCATCGACGCGAAGAACCGCGACGAACGAGCTTCCGCCCGGAACCGAAAGCGAAATGTAGCATCCGTGCATGAAGAAAAGCCTCGCGAGCCATCCGCCATGTCCATAGCGGCGCTTCTGCCGGACGAGATATACGCGCCTGCACTCGCGCAGGAGGCGGCGCGGCTCGCGTCCGGACAGCCCCTCCCCGAGTCCGGCCGACGAGCGGAACGAAAAAGACACGGACCTTCCCTCGCGCCTAAGACGATTGCGCGCGAGCCTCTCAACGGAACGGGCATTTCGAGGGAGAGTCGCATCGAAACGCTCCGCGCCGCCCGCGAAGGAAACGCGCACGTTCGCGAACGTCTCCGTCGTTTCATGCGGCTGGCATTTGAGAAGTTCTGAGGTTACTCCACCCGTCTCGAGATACCGCCACGTGACGGAACAAATGCCGTCCGCGCGCATCCTCTGCATGACTGCGGCAAACGCTTTGGCGAGCTCAGGCAAACCGCGCCTCGCATAGAGGAAATCGACGAAGTCAAGCTCGACAAAGTCACCTGCGACGACAGACCACACCCCGTCGGCGCCGAGGTGGAGCGGCGCGCACAGCACGACGCCTTTCTCGTCGCGAACGGCATAGACGCGGAACGGACGCCTTATCCCGAACGCACATGAAAGCGCGTAGGCGAAGTGGCGAAGCGCCAAATATACGAGACACCTCCAGAAACCCCGCTCGACTGCACGGAGAACCTCGTACGTCTGCGACGCCGAGCCGTTCCCGCCTGCCTCGCGGAGGCACTGTTCCGCGGCGCGTATGGAGTCGTAGCGCACGACGGTCATCACGGCACGTCCTCCGGAGAGAGCGGGAAGCGGTGCGCGTCGTGGCGGAGCTCGCGGCGGTAGAGGCGGTAGGCGAGGTTGCCGACAAGCGCAACGGGGAACTGGTGGCGTTTAGGGGAGAGACGCCGGAATATCGACCGCATCGAGTAGGTCTCCTGCCAGGCGTGGATGAAGCCTGCGTCGAGCTCCTCGGGCGTCATGTTCTTCGGACGTATCACGACGTGCTGCGTGTCGAACCACGCCCAGTTGTGTCCGAGGAGACGGTCCTGCCCCTCGACGCGCGCGTGGCAGGCCGTCGAAGGGAACGGCGTGTAGAGCGCGTAGCGCGGAATGTCGATCTGCAGCTCGTCGATCATCTTCACCGTGTCGTCGAAGACATCCGTCGTGTCGTCGTCGAGTCCGAAGATGAAGCACCCCTGTATCATCATCCCTCGCGCGTGCATGTTCGAGACGATACGCTGATATTGGTCAGGAGTGTTGAACGACTTGTGGATTCCGACAAGCGCGTTTCGATGCGCCGACTCGAACCCGAGCAGCATGAAGCAGCACCCCGCCTCGGCGAGCGCATCGAGCATCGCCTCGTCCGACGCGGCCTTGAGCGTCATGAGTCCGCCCCACTTCTTCTTCAGCGGCTTCAGCGCGCGGCAGAGCTCGAACGCATATTCGCGGTCCTCGCAGAGACTTACGTCGTTGAACGCGAAGCGCGAGCCCTTCAGCGCGGCGATTTCAGCCGCGACTTCCGCGACGGGACGCGTGTGCCAGCCGAACTTCGCGCCGACGACGGCGCAGAAGTCGCAGTTGTTCCGGCAACCGCGCGTCGCGAATACGGTGTTGGGCATCGCGTAGCCGAAGCGCTTCTGCAGGTCGCGGCGCGGCCAGGGGAGCCCCGCGATGTCTGGCGAACCGCCGTCGTAGCGGGGCTTGAGCGCGCCGGCGCAGAAGTCGCGGCACATCTGCGGCCACGCAATCTCGCCGAAGCCCGTCATCACGCTGTCCGCATGCGCGGACGCCTCGTCCGGAAGCAGCGTCGCGTGGACGCCTCCTATCACGACCTTCGCGCCGCGCGCGCGGAAGTGGTCCGCGAGTCGGTATCCCTCGACGGCCGTGCCGGTGATGATGCTTACCGCGACGAGGTCGAACTTTTCGCCGTACGGAATTTTCGACACGCTCGCGTCGCAGAGGCGGATGTCGAATCCAAGGTCGGACGGCGTGAGCGCCGCGAGCATCGTGCCCGTGAGCGGCGCCTCGCGGAACGACATAGTGAGGAACGGAAGCGACACCTTGTGTATCTTCCCGTCAGGCAGGAGTATGAGAAGCCTTTTCTTGTGCTGCATCTGCAAGTGCTTTTTTCAGGGAAGAAGGCGGACAAACACCGCGTCGTGGTCTGATATGCGAAGCGCGGGGACGACCTTCGGAGGGCTTTCGACCCGGCAGCCGCGCATAAAGATGTAGTCAAGCGTGCTCCCCGCGTGGCGGCCGCTCCCCGGATGCGTTATGCGGCCATCCTTTGGAACGCCCTCGAACGCATCGACGAATCCGGCGTCTAGGAGCGTCTGAAACAACGTGTCCTTCTCGAACGACTTAGAGAATCGATCGGAATTGAAGTCGCCTGCGACTATCACGGGCGGGTGCGGTTTTCCGCGCTTCGGCTTCTCCTGCTCGACAAGCTGCTCTATCGCGTAGGCGCGCTTGAGGCGATTCGTCTGGGCAATTGCTTCCGACGTCTGGCCATAGTTTGACTTTAGGTGAACGGCGTACACAGTCGCGGTTACCGTTGGCGATACGACGACTTCCGCGTGTGCGTATCCACGCGGCGGAAGCGCGTCCTTATGCGTCTTCCAACGGCTCCAGTTCGCCTTTGCGACCGGAAGAGTCGTCATGATGACGTCCTGCTGCTGGTCGAATCTATCGCGCCTGCGGTATGCGGTGACGACTGCGACAGAGAGGTTCGTGCGCCCTATCGCGGCGCAGAGCGCCTGTGCGGTCTCGAGGTCGCGTATCTCGTTGAGGCAAAGGAGAATATCCTCTTTTCCCGAAGGGTCGACTTCCGAAATCCCGTCGGCGAGCATCTGCCCTGCCGCGCGGATCGTCGCCCGCTCCACCTGGTCGTTCGCCCTGTGCTCTGCCCGCCCGGACGGGAACCACTCGCCGTTCCAGACCCCAACCACAAGCGCGAGAGCGAGCGAACTTGCGAGCATCACCCGATTTTCTTTATTACCGGTGCAGGTGGTTTGTTGTAGACGCGAGAGTTGGGCGGGACCGACTCCTTGATCCAGACGTTGCCGCCTATCTCGGAGTCGTGGCCTATCGTGGTGTCGCCGCCGAGAATCGTGGCGTTCGCGTATATCACCACGTTGTCCTCGATGTTGGGGTGGCGCTTCAGCCCCTTTACAAGCGCGCCGCTCGCATCCTTGTCGAACGAGAGGCCTCCGAGCGTGACGCCTTGGTAGAGACGGACGTTGCGTCCTATCACCGTCGTCTCGCCGATTACAACGCCGGTTCCGTGATCGATGAAGAACCTCTCGCCTATCGTCGCGCCCGGGTGGATGTCGATGCCCGTCTTGGAGTGCGCAAGCTCGCTCATGACGCGCGGGATGATCGGGACCTTAAGCTTGTAGAGGACATGCGCCAGGCGGTGGATAGTGACCGCATAGAGCCCGGGATACGCCATCACGACCTCCATTCGGCTCGTCGCCGCAGGGTCGCCGTCATACGCTGCCTGAACGTCGGTTTCGACGAGACGGCGAACTTCAGGGAGAGCCGCCACAAAGTCGTCGACTATCTCCTTCGCGTCGCGTCCTGGGCAAAGGAGCGCAATCTCCTTCTGGAGATCTGCCGCGATCTCTCCGACCGCTCCGCGCGCGGTCAAGTCGCCGTAGACGCACGGATGCAACGCCGCAAGTCCGTGGTTTACGATATGCGCTATTCTCTGCGGAAGTGTCATTGACGCCTCCTTCTTATGCGTGCCACGATACGCGACGCGCCGAGGTTCTTGAAGCCCAGCCACATGAGGATCTTGCCGATGAGGTGGCGGCTTTCGGCCTTGACCTCGAGGATTTCGATCCCCTCCTTGTCGCAAAGCGACTTGAAGTCCTTAAGCGTGATGCAGTGGATGTTGGGCGTATCGTACCACTGGAACGGCAGCTGCTTCGAGACGGGAAGCCGCCCCGTGAGCGCGAGCGTAAGGCGAATCCTGTACGCGGCGAAGTTCGGGAACGAGACTATCGCCTCGTTCGCGATCCTAAGCGCCTCGCTCAACAGCCCGCGCGGATTCCTGACCTCCTGCAGCGTGTCCGAGACGATTGCCGTGTCGTAGTACCCGTCTGGAACGAGAGTAAGCCCTTCGTCGACGTCTTCCCAGAAGACGTCGTGCCCGTCGGCAATCGCCTCCTCGTAGCGGTCGACGTCAATCTCCACACCGTCGCCGGCAACGCCCTTCTTCGCGCGCAGGACGTCGAGAAGCGTGCCGTCGCCGCAGCCGATGTCGATTACGCGCGAACCATCCTTCACCATCGCAAGGACGTTCCTGTGGAGACGCACCTGCCACTTCATCACCTTGACCGGACGCTCGGAGAGGAAGCCGCCAACGACTTTTGAAAGATGCTCGATATCCGTGAGGAACGAATCGTGGCCTGTGCCGCTTTCGAGATGGCAATAGCTCACGGACTTCTTGTTGCGCAGAAGCGACGCGACGATCTCCTTCGACTGCCACCACGGGAAGAGGATGTCGTTTTCATACGAGACGACGAGCACCTTCGAGTTAACGCGGGCGAAAGCTGCATCAAGCGAACCGTAGCGGTCGCAGGGATCGGAGAGGTCCATCGAACGCGTTATGTGGAGGTAGGAGTTCGCGTCGAAGCGGCGCAGGAACTTCATCGCCTGGTAGTCGAGATAGCTCTCGATCTGGAAATATGTCTTGAAGAGGCGGTCGCGCTCGGCGCGCTCCTCCGCCGGGGCGTTCACGAAGTTGTCCTGGAGCCTGCGGCCGAACTTCTGCTGCAGGAGCTCGCGCGAGAGATACGTTATGTGCGCAAGCTGGCGCGCCGCGGCAAGCCCCGCCTTCGGACCCTTGCCGTCGCCTTCGAGATAGTAGTCGCCGCCCTTCCAGTTGGGGTCGTCCGTGATGGAGTTGCGGCTCATGACGCTCAGCGCGATCGCCTGGGTGTTGAGGCTCGCGCTCGTCGCGATCAGGCACGACTTCTCCATGTCGTCGGGGAAGCGCGTCATCCAGTTTACGACCTGCAGCCCGCCGTAGCTCCCGCCGACGAGCGCCGCGAGCTTCTTCACGCCGAGCTGCTTCAGGAACATCCTGAAGACGTCAACGGCGTCGTCGAACGTGTACTGCGGAAAAGACGAGCCGTAGGGCTTCCCCGTGTCTGGGTTTATCGACATCGGCCCCGTCGTCCCGGTGCAGCCGCCAAGGACGTTCGCGCAGATGATGTGGAATTTGTTCGTGTCGAACGCGCGCCCGGGGCCGACCATCTCCTCCCACCAGCCGCTTGGCTTTTCCTCGCCCGGCCTAATGCCAGCGACATGCGCGTCGCCCGTGAGCGCGTGGCAGATGTAGATTGCGTTGGATTCGCCGAGCGGCGCGCCGCATTCTTCGTAGGCGACCTCGATTTACTTCAGAACGCCGCCATAGGCAAGCTTGAGCCCGCCTTCCGGCAGGTTCAGCTTCATCTTCTTCAATTCTACAACTCCAACGCCCTCAGTCATAATTGGCGGATATTATATCATATTTGGGCTAAAGAGACTCTTCCTGGCCCTCAAGGAACTCGCGCGCGAGCGAAAGCCCTTCGACGGAATCGAAGCCGCCGACGGCGTCCATGAGTTCGAGACGCGAGATTTCGTAGCCGCTGCCGTTTTTCCTGTGGATGAAGACGAGGTCGAAATCCCCTCCGAAGTTGAAGAGCGACAGAACCGCCTGCGGAAGGCTCCCCATCGGCGGCAGGTCGATGTTGTCGGCCTGGAACGTGCAGACTATCGTCGTGCCCACGCCCTGCCTGCTCTCGAGCTTTACGCTGCCGCCGCAGGCATCGCATGTCTGCTTGACGAAGGGAAGGCCCATGCCGACCTTCCGCTTGTCGTGCTTGCCGGGCTCGGTGTAGAAAGGATCGAACGCCCTGGCGACGATTTCGGGCGGCATCCCCTTCCCGTTGTCCTCGACCTTCAGCTCGATCGTCCCGTTCTCGTCGACCACGCTGACGCGGATGTTACTCGCCCCGGCTTCGATCGAGTTCGCCGCGATGTCGGCCACGATGTCTGAAAGGCTTGCGTGCATATGTTTTTCGCGATTGTCTTTTCCAGGTCAGAACCACAGTGAAAACCAGTTGGACGGGTCGTCGACGTTCGAGACGGACCAGTAGTCGGCGACGGGAAGCGTGCGCTTCTCCCCGTCTTTCTCCAACGTCATGTTCCATGCGCCCCAGACGGACGCGTTGCCTACCGTGCGCAAGGCCGGCGAAACGGAGACCTTCCAGCCATTTGCGTTGATCGTCTTGAAGCTGAAGGTCTCGTCGCGCGACGTGCCGGCGAGCCGCCCCTTTGCGAGCAGGAGCGGCCCGCGCATGACCTCGGCCGCAGCGGTGCGGCGCTCCAGGCCTTTCATCTCCGGCGTATACCAGCTCATGAAACGCTTGGTGTATCCCTCCGGCTTCGCCGTGTCGAGTTCAGTCACCGTGTCGATATCCTCGAATGCCGGCGCTTCGGAGTCTACGACCCGGGGCGGCATCTTAAGAACGATGTCGAAAGTGTGTTCGCCGGCCTCAACGGGGAGATCGATGCGGCCTGACGCCGGCTTCATAGAAGTCCCGTCCACGACCATATCCTGCGCCCAGTACGGCACGCGCAGGCGGAGCCGTCCCCTCTTTTCGGCAACGGCACGGACTCGGAACGTCTCCGAAACCGGATAGTCGCCGCGCAGCTCAAGGCGCAGCCCTGGAAGCGCAACGTCGGCGTCCGAGTAGAGGTTCAGCTCCCACGCGCCGTCCTTCGATATGTCAGCGACCGTCTCGGCCCAGTCGTAGAACGTGCGAAGCATGTTGTCGGGGCAGCACTGGTGCATCTTCATGCCGACCTGCTGCGGCGCCGAAAGGTGGCGCGTTCCGTGCGAGCGGACGATGTGCGCGCCCCACGAGCCGTCGGGCGAGACGCCCGCGAGAAAGGCGTTGTAGAACGCCTCTTCGATGCAGTCGAGATATTTCGCCTCTCCAGTGATCTTCCACAGTTCGCGGTTGAGCCGTATCCAGTGGGTGACGTCGCACAGCTCCGTCATTCCGTTGACGCGGCGCTTCGCGCCGAGAAAGTGGTCGAAGTATCCCACCGACCGCATCGGATTCAGTTCCTCGCGGTGGAGATGCCCCCAGAACGCCTTGGTCGCCGCGAGCGCACGCGCGTCGCCGGTGAGCCGGTGGTACGCCGCCACGCCCTCGAAGAAACTCTGCAGTTCGTACGCCTTGGCGAGGAACATGGGCTTGCGGAACCACGCGGCAACCGGACGGTCGGAGAGCGCGTCGTAGATGAGATTGACCTCGGGTTTCACGCCTTCGCCAACGTCCGTCGCCCTTACGATGTAGTCGGCAAGTTCCTTGTATTCCGGCTTCGGCATTTCGATGTACAGCTCGACGAGCGGGCGCAGAATGGACATGGACGATATTCCCTCCCAAGTGCCGGTCTTGTCGATCGTGACGCCGAGGCGCTTGAGCTGTGCAACGAGATGGTCCATCATCTTCCCCGCCGCTTCGAGGCACTTCCGGTCGCCTGTTGCGCGATACAGCTCGACGAGCGCCCACATCGTGTACTTCTGACCCCAGATGTTGAAGCAGCAGTGCTTCTCTGAGTCGGGCGATTCCGGGTTCATGCGCAGTAGATCCCGGTTGGCGTATGTGGAAAGGTATCCGTCGGCGTGCTGGTAGGTGTCGATGAGATGATGAGCCTTCTTCACGCACCATGACGCGAGCTTTGCGTCGCGCGTATAGCGAATCGCCCCGGCGTAGCATAGCATGGTCTTGCCCCAGTATTCGCCCTGCCAGCCGCAGTAGCCCCTGTCGGGATCAGAATCGTCAGAGTGCGTCGCGAACGCGTTCTCCGCCTCATCGTAGACAGGCCCCTGCGCGTATTCAGAGAAGACGCGCCTGTCGAGCGAAGACCCGAACAGCTCGCCGACGCGCCCGAGGATTCTTACATCGCCCGCGCGGACGGGCACAAGCGCGTCCTCCGCGGCGCAGGCGGCGTTCAGGCCGGAAAGCAGCAGCAATGCGGCAGCTATGCCGTTCATTCCCAAAGAAACGCGGAGCGGCGACAACCGCTCCGCGCTTCTTTCGCCTCTACGGCACCGCTCCTTAGTCGAAGTGGTAGACATCGATCTTCTTGTAGCCGGTATGGAGGAGGTGGTGCGCCTTCTCGCCGCCCTGCGCACCCGTCTTGCCGTCGAGGTAGTCCTTGTAGAGGGCCTGGACCTCGGGGTTCAGGTGCGACATGCGGAGAGTGCACTTCTCGTCGTCGGTGTAGATACCGGCCGTACGCTGCGCGCGGACTGCGTCCGTCGCGAGGCAGGGCTGGCCGCCGCCGCCGATGCAGCCGCCGCGGCACGCCATGACCTCGATGAAGTCGTAGCGCGGCTTGACGCCGTTCCTGCGGTCTTCGCGGATCTCGTTCAGCACCTTCTCGACATTGCCCATCTGGTGCGCGACGGCGATGTTCACCTTCGTGCCCTTGATGTCGATCGTCGCCTTCTTGACGCCATCCATGCCGCGCACTTCCTTGAAGTCGATGCTCGGCGGCTTGGCCTCGCCGGTGATGAGGCAGTAGGCCGTGCGGAGCGCCGCTTCCATGACGCCGCCCGTCACGCCGAAGATCGTGCCCGCGCCGGTGTACTCGCCGAGCAGCTTGTCAGCCGGTTCCTCGGGGAGCGAGGCGAAGTCTATGCCGGCCGCCTTGATCATGCGGGCGAGCTCGCGCGTCGTCAGCACAACGTCGGTGTCCTGGAAGCCCGTGGACTTCATGAACTCGTCGCGGATGATCTCGTGCTTCTTCGCCGTGCAGGGCATGATCGAGGTGACGTGGACCTTCGCGGGGTCGACGCCGTTCTTCTCGGGCCAGTAGCTCTTGGCGAGCGCGGAAAGCATCTGCTGCGGCGACTTCGCGGTCGAGAAGTTCTCGGTGAAGTCGGGAGCGTACTTCTCCATCCAGTCGGTCCACGCGGGGCAGCAGCTGGTGAGGAGCGGGAGCGTTCCGCCCTCGGTGAAGCGCTTGATGAACTCGGTGCCCTCCTCCATGATCGTGACGTCGGCGGAGAAGTTGGTGTCGAACACCTTGTCGAAGCCGAGCATCCTGAGCGCGGCGTAGATCTTGCCGGTCGTGAGAGCGCCGGGCTTCATGCCGAACGCCTCGCCGAGCGCGACGCGGACCGCCGGGGCGATCTGCACGAGACAGACCTTCTCGGGATCGCGGAGCGCGGCCCAGACCTTGGCCGTCTCGTCGTTCTCGTAGATCGCGCCGACCGGGCAGTGCGCGGAGCACTGGCCGCACTTGATGCACGGCGACTCTGCGAGCTTGACGCCAGCGGCGGGGGCCATGACCGTCTTCTCGCCGCGGCCAATGAACTCGAGCGCCCAGACGTTCTGCATCTCCTGGCATACCTCGGCGCAGCGGCCGCACTTGATGCACTTGTCGGAGTTGAGGACGATGGAGGGAGTCGAGTTGTCGACGTCGCGGTGGATGACCTCCTTCGGGAACGGAATGTCGCGGATGCCGAAGTCGGCCGCGATCGCCTGAAGCTCGCAGGAGCCGGAGCGCGGGCACTGGAGGCAGTCCTGCGGATGGTTCGCGAGGATGAGCTCGAGGACCGTCTTGCGGACCTGTACGATGTCGGGGTCGTGCGTGAGGATGTGCATCCCCGCGGTCGCCTCGGTGCAGCACGCGCGGAGCATCTT
Source organism: uncultured bacterium (assembly GCA_902775595.1). Classification (GTDB taxonomy): domain Bacteria; phylum Verrucomicrobiota; class Kiritimatiellia; order RFP12; family UBA1067; genus UBA1067. The sequence continues at coordinate 10,965 of CACYNF010000023.1, forward strand.
CGGGCTCGGGACGAGCTTGCCGTTGTCGGCGGGGTTGCGGCTCGGGACGAGCTGGCGCACCACGCAGATTCCGCAGCTCGCGCCCGGCTTGAGGTCCGGGTGGTAGCAGAGGGTCGGGATCTTGATGTGCGCGGCCTTCGCCGCGTTGAGGATCGACGTGCCTTTCGGGACCGTGACGGACTTTCCGTTGATCTCAAGAGTGATCATTTCAGTTTCCATGACTAAAGAATTCCTTTCCTTTTCAAGGGGTTCGGGGATGGGTGGCATCCCCGTCCGTTCCTCACCCGTGGCTGATCGCGCCGAACTTGCAGGTCGCCTCGCAGGCGCCGCACTTGATGCACTTCGCCTGGTCGATGACATGCGGATTCTTCACGGTTCCCGAGATCGCGCCCGCAGGGCACTTCCTCGCGCACATCGTGCAGCCCTTGCACTTCGCAGGGTCGATCTTGTACTGGATGAGCTTCGAGCACTTGCCCGAGCGGCACTTCTTGTCGTGGATGTGCTCCATGTATTCGTCCATGAAGTACCTGAGCGTCGAGCGCACCGGGTTGGAAGCAGTCTGGCCGAGGCCGCAGAGCGAGGCCTTGTTCATGGCGTCGCAGATCGCCTCCATGTCCTTGATGTCCTGCTCGGTGCCGCGCCCGTCGGTGATCTTCTTCAGGTAGTTGAGGAGCTTCCTGCCGCCGATGCGGCACGGCGCGCACTTGCCGCAGCTCTCGTCGACTGTGAAGTCGAGGTAGAACTTGGCGATGTCGACGACGCAGTCCGTCTCGTCCATGACGATGAGTCCGCCCGAGCCCATGATCGAGCCGATCTTCGCGAGCGACTCGTAGTCGATCGGGGTGTCGAGGAACTGCGGTGGGATGATGCCGCCGGAGGGGCCGCCCGTCTGGGCCGCCTTGAACTGGTGGCCGCCGCGGATGCCGCCGCCGATGTCGAAGATGATCTCGCGGAGCGTCGTGCCCATCGGGACCTCGATTAGCCCAGAGTTGTTCACCTTGCCCGTGAGCGCGAAGACCTTCGTGCCCTTCGTCGTAGCCGTGCCGATCTTCGAGAACCACTCCGCGCCCTTGTTGATGATCACGGGGATGTTCGCGAGCGTCTCGACGTTGTTGATGACGGTCGGGCGTCCCCAGAGGCCCTTGACGGCCGGGAACGGAGGACGGGGCTTCGGCATGCCGCGGTTGCCCTCGATGGACTGGAGGAGCGCCGTCTCCTCGCCGCAGACGAACGCGCCCGCGCCGAAGCGGAGCTCGATGTCGAACGAGAAGCCCGAGCCGAGGATGTCGTCGCCGAGAAGCCCGAGTTCATGCGCCTGGCCGATTGCGACCTGGAGGCGGTGAATGGCGAGCGGGTACTCGGCGCGGATGTAGATGAAGCCCTTCGATGCGCCGATCGCGTAGCCCGCGATCGTCATCGCCTCGAGGATCGAGTGGGGGTCGCCCTCAAGCGTGGAGCGGTCCATGTACGCGCCAGGGTCGCCCTCGTCGGCGTTGCAGACCATGTACTTCTGGCCCTTGGGCTGCTGCTGCGCGAACTTCCACTTCATTCCGGTCGGGAAGCCTGCGCCGCCGCGGCCGCGCAGGCCCGACTTGAGCATCTCCTCGACGACCTGCTCGGGCGTCATCTCGAAGAGCACCTTCTCGATCGCCTTGTAGCCGTCGCGTGCGATGTAGTCCTCGATCTTCTCGGGGTCGATCACGCCGCAGTTGCGGAGCACGATGCGGTACTGCTTCTGGTAGAACGGGATGTTCGCCTCGGCAACAAGCTTCTTCGCCTGCTCGGGGTCGTAGCAGAGGCGCTGCACGACGCGCCCCTTGACGAGGTGCTCCGCGACGATCTCCTTCACGTCGTCTTCGCGCACCTGCACGTAGAACGTTCCCTGCGGGAGTATCTTGACGATCGGGCCCTGCTCGCAGAAGCCGAGGCAGCCGGTCGTCACGACCTGCACCTTCTCCTTGAGGCCGGCGGACTCGAGCTCGCGCGCGAACGCCTCGACGATCTTGTCGCCGCCACCGGAACAGCACGCAGTGCCGCCGCAAACCAGTACATAAGATTCGTATGCCATTGTCCTAGACTCCCCTTAAGCGTTCTTCACGATGTCGACGCTCGGCTTGTCGAGGATCTTGCCCTCGATGAGCTCGTGGCCGACGATGTGCTTCGCGACGATGTCCTTCGCCGTCGCGGCGTCGACATGCCCGTAGATGACGGTCGGCATTCCGGGAACGACGACCTCGACCGTCGGCTCGGAGTGGCAGAGGCCCATGCAGCCGGTCTGCCTGACGAGGACGTTGGTGAGCCCCTTCTCGGAAAGGGTGTCGATGAGCGCGGTGAACGTCTCCTTCGCGCCCGCGGCGATGCCGCACGTGCCCATGCCGACGACGACCTGGACGTCCTTGTTGGACGAGTCGCGCATGTCGAGCGCCTTCTGCTTCTCCTCGCGCATCTTGCGCAGGTCTGCCAATGTAAGCTTTGCCATTTTCGATTCTCCTTAACCAAGTTTGCGATACTGGGCGATGATGCCGTCGACGTCCTTCGTCTCGAGCTTGCCGTGGACCTCTCCGTTGACGACCGCGACAGGCGCGAGGCCGCAGCAGCCGAGGCAACGGACGGCCTCGACGGAGAAGAGGCCGTCGTCGGTCGTCGCGTTGAGGCCGACGCCGAGCTTCTTCTCGAACTCCTTGATGATGTCGTCGCCGCCGCGCAGGTAGCACGCGGTGCCGAGGCACACCTGGACGTTGTACTTGCCGGCCTTCTGCAGGCGGAAGAAGTTGTAGAACGTCACCACGCCGTAGATCTTCGCCAGCGGCACGTCGAGCATCTGTGAGATGTCGATCGCGATGTTGCGCGGGATGTACCCGTATGTCTGCTGGACGCGGTGCAGCACCATGATGAGGTTGCCCGGCTTCGACTTCCATTCTTCGATGAATGCCTTGAGTTCAGGCGTCATCGTTTCGAGTTTTTCGCTCATGTTTTTACTGTCCTTGTTTTCGAACTGAAAATTCGCTCGGTATTGGTGCAGATTCTACCCTATTGGACTGTTGTTAGTCAAGGATAAGTTGCGCAGAGCCAAAAGCGCCATGCATGTCATGGAGTCTCGGCGGCCTCGGGGTCCGGCGCATGAAGCGGCTCGTACTGCGTTCCGTAGTATTCGCAGATGCGGCGCAGCTCGCCCGACGCGTCGATGCGGCGTATTCCGCGCTCGAAGTCGTCGATCACCTTCTTCGCGAAGTCGGCGTCCAGTCCGGACACGTACAGGAGAGTCCCTTCGGACGCGATGACGGAGGACTTGCGGAAGCTCTGGATGAAGCGCATGGAGGTGAGGCCGTCCTTCGGCGCGCCTTCAGAGTTGCGAAGGTCCGCAATCACCATCGCGTCCGCCTCGCCCTTCATCACCATTTCGGCCATTTCGACCTTCGTCACGCCGTCGGGAAGGATGCGTAGATTCGCCCCGCCGTTCTCGGTGAGCTTCTTGAGGCTGCGGATGTCGGTGTAGTCGAGAAACGCATCGTTCGCGACGATCCTCAGGTTCGTCAGCGAGGAGAAGTCGGTGTAGTGCCAGGGATTCGTCCGCAGCGTCATCAGCACGAGCGGACAGTTCATGAGCGGCGTCGGGGCCACGGGGAATTCCGCGAGCGCCTCGTGGTCGCCGAAGCCGACGACGACTGCGCGGCTGTCGGTGCGGAGCCTCTCCACGACGTTCGAGACGTCTCCGTGCACGAGGTTGAACGTCGCGTTCGGGAACACGGCGCGGACCATGTCGAGGAGGACTCCGTTCCTGTTGGAGATAGGGTTCTCCAGCGTGTAGCCAACCCAGTATTCGTAGTACACGTGCGGAGCGAGTTCCGACACGTCGCCAGAAGGATCGGCGGTCTCCTCCCGCGCAGCGGGGGCTCCGCCCGACTGCATGGCCGTCTTGAGACCCTTCAAGGCGAACATTGCCACGAAGAGAACTGCCAGCGCTATGTTGATCTTCCTTATCATTTTCCGTCATCCCCCTTCCTGCCCGTCACGCGCTCCTTCTCGCGAAGCGCCCACTTGTGGAACTGGTTCTCGTCGAGTCCGATGGCGATCATGTCGTCGAGGATCGCCAGCGTCTCGGGGTCTCCTGGCGACACCGCCGAGCGCAGGCGGTATTCCGAGTATTTCTCGCGGTACTTCGCAAGTAGCTCGCGCCGTATCTCGATCGCGCGGGCGCGCCATTCGGCAAGCCTCGCGTTCTCGACGCCGACGGCCTCGCCGAGCGAGCAGAGGTTTACGAGCGTCGCGGCCTTCGCGTCCCTGGAATGGGCGAGGATCGCCTCCGCAAGCTCGGACCGTTCTCGCGCGAGCATGGCGGAGAACGTCCCTTCCTCCGACTCGAACGCGTCGACAAGATCAGCCCAGGCGTCGCGCAGATCGCCGCAAGTCCCCTCGGGGGAGGCCATGAACGCCTTGCGCGCCTTGATGTAGGCGGACAGCGCGTCCCAGCGGACATGTGCGCTGTCGCGTTCGCGGCGCACTATCTCGCCCGCCATGAACATGTTGTCCTTCAGCGCCTCGAAGAACGCGTTCAGCCGCTCGCCCTCGTTCTGCAGCGTGCACGCGTCCATGTTCGCCACGGCGAAGAAGAACTTCGGCAGGGCGTCCGTCACGAAGTCGGCTATCTTCTGCGCGTCGTCGTAGAACCGGTCCGCGTCGCAGCGCGTGAACATCGTCCTGTCCGCGGAGGCGAGGGTGTCCTTGAGCTGCGCCCAGTCGCCCTTGTGCGCGGCGGCCTGGATGGAGTCGACATCCTCCAGGAAGCGGATCATGTCCTTTATCAGGATGCGGTTGTATTCGGCCTTTACGCCGCCCACGTTCTCCACGATCTCGCGCCCGCGCCGCAGGAGGTCAAGCGTTATCGAAGAGCGGTCGGGCTTCAGTATCAGCGGAAGCGACCTGTAGAACGAGTTCTCGAAGACAAGCGCATCTTCGTCCGTGTCCTTCGCGTCGTCTCCGGCAAGCTCGCGCTCGATCAGCTCCGGGCCGTGCCGCGCCGCGACCTGTTCGTCGACGGACTTCGTCTTCTTCACCATTGCGAGGGCGGCGAGCGCGGCGAGTCCGGCGACGAGCATCGCCGCCATAATCCCGCTGCGCGTCCCGCGCGACGGCCAGGAGAACGGGCTTCCGCTCGCGATGGCCTTGGCCGCGTCCTCCGCCGGGAGCGCCATCCCCTGCAGGCCGCCGACGGAAAACAGCGCTGCGAACGGAACGGACAGCCGCTGCGCGGAGTCGTCCGACGACGAGACGTCCACACCGTCGGCTGTCGGGAATATCGAGCAGAGCTCGTCGCCTCCTATGGCGGGGTTCACAGAGTATGCGCCGTCGTGCCCGGCCGCGACGATGTTCCGCCCCGACACGAGCGGATCGGCCGCGATCGCGCTCGATCCGATGCGCCAGAGGAGGATCGTGCCCGTTCCGACGCCTTCGCGCTCGAGGCGGAACGCCCAGGGGCCAAGGGCGCACGGAACGCCGGCCGTGAGGTGGAAGTCGGTTCCGGTCTTCGGACCGGACGACACCGGCATGTCGTTCCTCGCGGAAGCGAGCGTCCACCCGTCCTCGTCGCGCACGAGCGCACCGAGCACATTCGCGCCCGGCGGCACGGTCTCGACGAGCTCGGGCCTTTCGCCGGACAGAATCATCAGGGGCTTGTCGACTCCCGCGAGGTCGACCTCAAGCGCAACCTTTCCGTCGGCGGAGAATATCTTCAGTTTTTCCTGCATGTCCAGACTCCAGTCATTGCGGTTCAGTCGTTGTTGTCGCTTTCCTCGGCCGGTATCTTTGTCGCGAGGATGTCCGCCGCGCGGCGCACGTCGGGCCGTTCGCCGTTGAGGGTCGCGTGCGACATTATCCAGCGGGCCTGGCTGCGCGCCTTCCCCCAGTCCCCCATCGCGACGGCCTTGTCGAGGACAACGAACCACTCGTCTACGTCCCTGCGGCGCCGTTCCCTGAGGCGCTGGAAGAGCTTGAAGTCCTCGGACCCAAGCGCGACGTTCTCCTGTCTGATGGACGAGAGCAGCCGCAGCGCCTCCCGGTAGTGGACGAGCGCCGGGAGAAGCGCCGTCTCCGGCTCCGCCTCGGCGCGCTCGGCGAACATGCGCCACAGCGCGATCTCGCGTCCGACATGGCGCAGCGTCTCCGCGTTCTGCTCGGCGGTGAACGTGGCGGAGTCCACAACGGGACGGTCGATCAGCTCGCAGAGTTCCGGCATCTCGAAGCTGTCGAAGATACGGCGGAAGAACAGGTGCACGTCCTGCGCGGACTCGAGGTCCTCGTCCAGCCATAGGCCCCAGAGCACGTAGCGCACGTCTCCCGCATAGAAGACCATCGCCTCGCCGTTGCGCTCGCCGATGTCGAAGAGCATCCTGACGGCGGAGATGCCGGGGCGCACCGTGAGGAGCTCCGTCCCCACCACCTTCATCGGCATGGGGTCCGGTATGCCGTCTATGTGCGCGGCCCTGATGTCCTCCTCGACGATGTGGAACACGATGATCGGATTCACGTCGAGCGCGTGGAAAGCGAACCCCTCGCCGCGCTCTGCGAAGCAGAACACAAGCGGAACGTCCTCGCCCTTCCTCCGGAACACGGCGAGCGCGTCGCCGTCCTTCGCATACGCCTCCCACCCCAGCGGGAGCCTGACCGTGTACAGCGGCATCTTGACGGTCTCCTGCACGGGCTCCTTCAGCTTCGCGCTGGACTTCGAAAGCGCGCTCCACGCGCAGTAGTCCCATAGGAGCGCCCCGAACAACACGACCAGCGCCAGCGTCCAGAGCGCGGCACGGGACGAATAGGCCGTCGGCACGAGAACCGGTTTGTTACTGTTCTTCTGCATAGCTTGTCACCTGTTTATGTATTGAATCACCAGCGGGGCGAACAGGACGATGAAGACTCCCGGCAGTATCAGCAGCAGCAGCGGGAACGACATGTTCACCACCGCCTTCTGCGCCTGCGCCTGCGCCCTCACGCGCGCGGAGTGGCGGATGAGCTGCGCCGCGCTCTGCAGGTTCTCGGCGACGGACGTTCCCATCTCGAGAGACTGGGCGAGGGTCGAGAACACGGCGTTCGCCTCGTTCGTGCCGACGCGCGCAGCCACGTTGTTGAGCGCGGCCGCGAGGGACGTGCCGATCGTCACCTCCGCGACGACGCGCGAAAGCTCGTCGCGCACCGGGCCGGGATCCATCACGTCGATAACCGCGCGGATGGCGGAAAGGAGGTCTCCGCCGGACTGCGCGACGAGCCGCATGACGTCCAGCGAGCCCGGGAGGTCGCGCGTGAAGCGCCGCGTGCGCTCCTCCGCGGCGGCCTTGAGCCCCGACTCCGGATAGGAGTACATGAGCACCGCGAAGAACAGCGAGGCGCACATGACGAAGAATCCGGGGATGCGAAGGAGAGCCCCGAGCGGCGCGATCACGGCGACCGCCGCGACGGGAAAGACGAACCGCGCCGCGAAAACCTCCCCCGCCGTCGCGCCGTCGAGGAACTTTCCGCCGGACTGCACGACAAGCTTCTCGAAGCGCTCGAGCGTGCGGTTGAGCTCCAGGTCCCTTCCCCTGCGTCCCTCGAAGAAGTGCGCGATCGGAGCGAGGAGCATCCTTATCGACGAGCCAGGGCGCTGCTGCCCCGCGGCCGCCGAGCCGAGCAGCCCGCGGACAAGCAGATACGCCAGCGCCGCCGCAGACACGGCGGCACATGCGAATGCGATTATGATGTCTGTCTTCATTGCGTCACACCTTTATGTCCACGATCTTTCGTATCCAGAAATACGCGAGCAGCTGCATCGTCGCGAGTACCGCGAGCGCGCCCCAGCCGAGCCCCGTCGTGAAAAGCGGGGCGACGAGATCGCGCTTGACGAGTCCGAGGAGTACTATCATTACGGCCGGCAGCGCGCTCATCACGAGCGCCTGCATGCGCCCCTCGGTCGTCATCGCCTTAAGTTCGGACTCGAAGGCCATGTTGTCCCTGAGGAGCGTCGAGAGCATCCTGTAGCTGTCCGCGAGGTTTCCGCCGTGCGCGACGCCGATCTTGGACGCGATCACGACCATCTGGACGTCCGGTATCGGAAGCCTCTTCGCGAAGTTGTCGAAAGCGCCTCCGATGGAGTATCCGAGCCGCGTGTCGTAGAGGATGCGCGCGAACTCCTCCGAGACGAGCGGAGGGAAGTGCGAAAGGTTTCGCATGAGCGCCTGCGGAAGCGTCAGGCCCGCGGAGAGCGAGTTGGACACCATGTCCAGTGCGTCGGGAAGCTCGGAGCGGACCTTCTCCGCCCTTCTCCTGCGCATGCTGGCCGCGATGAACTCCGGCATGCGCGTATCACCGACGCGCGCGGCCATCGCCATGACGTCGTCGTCTCCGCGCCCGCGTCTCGACGCGGCGAGAAGCCCCCTGACGACGATTCCCGCGAGAACCGCCATCAGGAAAAGCGCTGCGAATGCGATTGCAAGGTCCAGCGGCATAAGCTACACCCCCTCGAAGATCGACTCGTCCAGCTCCACGCCGCGCAGGCGGAAGTCCTCGAGGAACGTCGGCTTCGCGACGACGACGTGGCGTCCGAGCACCTTGCGCGTCTTGGGGTCCACGCCTTCGCGCTTGAACTCGAAGAGAGTCCTAAGCTTTGCGTTGCCGTTCTCGTCCAGTCCGCACACCTCGGCGATCTCGATCGTCTTGCGCGAGCCGTCCGAGAGTCGCGCGGTCTGCACGATGATCGACACCGCGCTCGCGATCTGGGCGCGTATCGCGGATAGCGGCATGTCCATGCCGGCCATGAGGCACAGCGTCTCGAGACGCGCCACGGTGTCGGACGGGGTGTTCGCGTGCACGGTCGTGAGCGATCCGTCGTGGCCCGTGTTCATCGCCTGGAGCATGTCGAGAGCCTCGCCTCCGCGGCACTCGCCGACGACGATGCGGTCGGGGCGCATTCTGAGGCAGTTCTTGACGAGCGCGCGTATCGACACCTCGCCCTTGCCCTCCGCGTTCGCGGGGCGCGCCTCCATCCTCACGACGTGGCTCTGCTGGAGCTTGAGCTCAAGCGAGTCCTCGACGGTGATGATGCGCTCGGCGGGGCCTATGCAGAGCGAGATCGCGTTGAGGAGCGACGTCTTGCCCGAGCCCGTGCCGCCCGAGACGACGATGTTCTTCCTGAGCGCGACGCACGCGTCTATGAACTTCATCATCTCCTGGCTCATCGAGCCGAACGACACGAGCTTGTCGAGCGTGAAGAGCGACTTGCCGAACTTTCGTATCGTAAGGCACGCGCCGTCGGGGGTGATCGGCGGGATCACTGCGTTCACGCGCGAGCCGTCCTCGAGTCGGGCGTCCACGAGCGGACTCGACTCGTCGATTCGCCTGCCGACCTTGTTGACGATGCGCTCTATGACGCGGATCAGGTGGCCTGGGTCGCGGAAGTGCCTGTCCGTAAGGCCGACCTTCCCCTTGCGCTCGACGTAGATGTGGCGGTAGTCGATCACCATGATCTCGGTGATCGAGTCGTCCGCGATCAGCGGCTCGAGCGGCCCGAGGCGAAGCATGTCCTCCATCGTCTCGCGGCGGAGCTCCTCGATCACTCCTTCGCCGAGACCCTCGAGCTCAGGCATGCCGCGCGCGACGATCTCGTCGAGCGAGGCGCCGATGCGGCGCTCCAGCTCGGCGACGTCTGCGGAAGTCGAGTCGCCGAGGTTCCGCGACAGGCTTGCGAGCGCGTGGGAGTAGAGCAGGTCGGATGCGGACTCGCGACGGCTCTTGCGTTCGCCGGAAGCCTCGCACGCGACCTCGAACTCGAAGTCGCCCACCTTTACCGCGGCCTTCCCAACGAGCGCCTCGAGCGCCGTACGGCGTCCGTTGACCTCGAGCCGTCCGTCCGCAGCCGCGTCGCCGATCCACCACACGCTTCCGTGCGGCGAGAACGAGACCTGCTGCGGCGCAAGCGCGTACTCCGACGACACTACCACGTCGCACGACGCGGCCGAGCCGAGTGTGAACACCTCGCCGTCCTTGCCCTCCTGCGGCGTGAGCGTCGCTATGCGCTTGCCGCCCTGCGTGAATATCAGCGGCTTCATCACGGCATTTCCACCTCGACCTTGCGGTCCTTCAGTTCGTTGAGGGACGCCTCGACGCCCTCGCTCGACTCATCCACCGCCCAGTTGACGGTGACGACGAGGAGCATCTCGTGCATCTTGAGATCGTCGTTCGTGTTGCCGAAGAGCCGCTCCCCGATCCACGGAATCTTCGAAAGCCACGGAGTTCCCTTCTTGTCCTCGCTCTCGCTGTTGTACTTGTAGCCGGAGAGCATGATGGACTCGCCCGGACGGACGAGGTACTTGGACTTCGTCTGGTAGCGCGATATCTCGATGTCGGCGGAGTCGCGTGAGAGCGGCTGCTTGTTGTCGAGGGTGAAGTCGAGATTGACGGTGTTTTCGTCGATGATGAGCGGAGTCGTCTTGATTATGTATCCGTACTCGATCGACACCAGGTCGCCGCTTGAGCCCATGCCCGGCGTCGTCGACCTGTGGATCGTTCCTCCGTTCTGGAACTCGGCCTCGATTCCGCTCTGCGTCGAGAGCGTGGTCGAGTACACGCTCTTCGCCGCCCCGCTCTTCTTGAGCAGGTTCACCGTCGCCTTCACGCCGTCGACCTTGACGTTCGCGCCGCCGGACCAGGCGTGCTTCCAGTCGCCGTTTTTCTTCGCATCGCCGGTGAAGGTGCGCGCAATCGCCGACTCAAGCGACTGACTGTCGGTCGGGGTCCTTGTCGGATCGCCGCCCTGCGCTCCCTGGGACATCTCGTAGCCGGTCTTGGTGCTGCTGCTGTTCTTGCCCTCGTGGCTCCGTCCCCACGAACTGGAGCCGCCCGTGTTCTTCGAGTGCTGGTAGCCGAAGTTCCAGTCGGCGGACGCCGTTATCGACTCGGGGCCGGAGAAGCCGAGGTTGCGCGACATCGTGTCGCTGTACGCGACGAACTCGATGCTGATGAGGATCTGCTGCTTGTATATCCTGAGGTTGTCCGTGTTGACCGTGATGCCGGGGAAGTCGCGGACGAAGCCCTCGACGCGCTTCTTAAGCTGCTCGATGGACTGCGTGTCGTACATCCTGCCGGACAGGCACACCTCCCGTCCGACGACGTTCACTGCGATGTTGGTTATCGCCGAGCGCGCGAGGAAGTCCTTCACCAGCTCGCCCACCTGCGCCGTCGAATACGTGACCTGCGTCACGATGCGGGCCGTGTCGAGCGCCTTCGCGGTCTCGACGCGGCGCAGCGTGTCGACGTTCGCGGTCGAGCCGCCGACGACAACCTTGTCGCCGATGATGGAGATCGATATCTCGGGATCCTCGGAGAACATCCCCCTGAGGACGTCCCAGTAGGAAGGCACCACCGTGACCGTTCGCGCGGCGTATACGCCGCGCTCGTCAACGTACGAAAGCTGCGCCTCGCCGAGCCGCACGCCCGAGACGACCGCCTCGCCGCTCTCCCTGAGCGCCGCGATGAACACGGAGTCGTTCGAGCTCCTGACCGACGTCGCCTTGAGCGCATCCGTCGCGACGGTCTCGCTCTCCACGACCGTCATTTCCGGGAGCTTGCGGACAACCGCCGCATCCGACGCAAACGCGGCAAGCAGCGCCGCACCCGCGATCACAAATGTTTTACCAGCTCTCATTTTCCGCCTCCTCCTTTTCACTAATGACTAACGACTAACAACTAACGACTACTGAAACGCCTTCACGGTCTCGCCGAACGAGCTGCCAGGCGCGACAGTCACGCCGGTGCGGTCCTGCGTCGTCTTCGTGTCGCGCATGTTCCTGAGCAGATACGTGATCTGCCCCATCGTGCGCGCCTGCACGAGCATGATCGCCGCCTTCGTCGGAAGCGACAGCGTCATCGTGCCGTAGCCGGACGTATCGCTCTGGAGGTCGTAGTCGCGGTCAGTCGCGATGACGGGGACGTTCTGCAGTATCACGCTGGAGACGATTCGCGACCCAGTCTCCTTCGCCGCCTGGCCCGTGACGAGCCCGAGCCCCTCCTCCGTCGCGGTCAGCACCACGTCGATCCTGCTGCCCGGGTTGATGAAGCCGCACACCGAGCTAACGGAGTCAACCGGGACCGTCACGGCGCGGCATCCGTCCGCAATGAGGTCCGCGAACGGTGTCTTCGGCTCCGTCTCGATGTCGATCCAGAAGACCGGCGTATTCGCGGCGATGAGGCGCTTCGCCTTGCGCTTCACGATCTTCTCCATCGCGTCGGAAAGCGACTTCTGGTAGCCGGGGTCGTCCTTCGCCGGAAGCGCTATGTGCATGTTGGAGAGCGACTCGAACGGTATCTCCGCCGAGCCGAGCATCTCCTCGCCTATCTCCGACCCCTCCTTGATCTCCATTGTCGCGACGAGTATCGACGCCTTGGGCGTCGGCGCGACAGCGGTCTTCGTCGCGATGTACTTGTTCACGGCGATGACCGCGAACAGTCCTACAAGCACCGCAGCGACTGCGGCGATCTTTGTGTTGTTGTCAGTCTTCATTTGTCTTTCCTTTCTTTGAAATGTACGCTTCGTCGTCTGTGAAGCGGTAGTCGACGTCGCATTCGAACAAGCCGGGGCGCTGCACGGCCTCGAAGTGCATGGTCAGGTTCTGCTTCGTCCAGCTCGACTTCGGCGCCCCCTCGGGGCAGTTGAGGTGCGGCGCCTGCGTCCACCCCGACCCTGTCGCCGCCTTCTCTATCTCCTTAGCCGCCGCGCCCGCGGACATCTCGGCGACGCAGTGCACGATGAACGCGGCGCCTGCGCCGCGCTCGACGAGCTCCGTGAGGAGCGGGCTCCCGACAACGACGTCGCGCAGAATGCCCGGCATCATGTCCTTCACGTGCCTCGCCGAGCGCCGGGCGAGGATGTCGGGCGTCACCGTCTCGCCTTCGGACGGCACGAGCTCCGCCGGGACGACGAAGTCCTCCATCAGCGAGTCGTCGCCGACTATGGGCCTTACCTCCCTGAGGACGATCGACCCTTCCGGCGTCCTGTACACGCGCTCCATCCCGGAGAGGTTCTTTATCTCGAGCGCGTTCTCGTCGTCAAGCCGCTCCCATCCCGCGCTCTCGGCCTTCTGCTCCGCCACGTCGACTGCGAGCGAGTACGGCATATGCATGCGCTCGGCGCGGCGGCGCACGGAAAGCCCCGCGATGTTGACCTCGAGCTCCTTCGGGACGAGAGCCGCGAGATCGTGCACCTTGACCGCCGGCTCGACGGCGACCTCCAGGGGCCGCACTACGCTCTCGGCCCTGTAAACGCGCGTAAGAGCCGTGCGCACCGTCCAGCGAAACGCGAAGACCGCCGCGAACACGGCGAGAAGCGCAAGAACGGTTCTGACCAGCCTCTCCTTCATTTCACGAGTCCTTTCAGGAAAGGCTGCTTGGCGCACCACGCCTTGAACTTCCTGACGTATGTCTGCGGCGCAATCGGTACGGAATCCACCACCGGCATGTGGCAGTACACGCGGTGGCGCTTCGCCGGATTGACCTTGAGGTTCCACGCCGTCGCCGCAGCTCCGCCCTCGAGGTCTGCAGTGAACTGCCCGACGCCTATCTTCCCCTGTTCGCGTCCGGCTATGCCGAGCCATCCGTACGCCCCTGCGGGAAGGACGGTCGGAATGTACGCCGCCGTCGTCATCATGACCTCGCGGTCGTGCGGAACAACGTCTAGGACATAGTCGAGCGTGCCGAACGTTATGAAGTTCATCAATCCGCCGAGTATCTTGCCGACAAGCTTGAGGAATACGTTGCTGTCCTGGAACATGCTCCCGTCTAGGAAAGCGCGCACCTTGTCGACGGCATACGACACAGGATTCTTTATGACGCGGCACGAACCCTTTATGTAGACGTCGTCCGTGCTTTCGACAACTTCCGCGACGTCCGCGAGATAGAACTTGGCGACCCGCTTCGCGGCGGAGCTCGGACACGGATCCTTCCCGTAGTAGTTCGCCATGTGGGCCTCTACGTCCGCGGCGAGGCGCGTCGCGATCTCGAGCTGCTGCTCGGTGCGGAGGATGCGGGTGAAGTCGGCGGCGAACGCCACGGTCATGACGACCAGCGGCGCCACGAAGGCGAACTCGAGCATGACGGCCGCCCGCTCCCCCGCGAGCCGTCTCCTCAGCTTCTTCGCCATGCTTTCCTCTTTCACCTTGTTCAACTTTTAAACCTTTCAGTGGTAAATCAACGCATCGACCACATATCCACCGGCCTTGCCCATCTTGTAGAACACCTCCGACACCGGCACGAGCTTCGCCGTCGCGCCGACGCCGAAGCCGGACGGACGCTGGTTCGTCTTGCCGCTCTCGATCTTCTTCGAATGCGGTATGACGTCGCCCGTCACGCACTGCGCCGCCGCGACGGCGAACATCGGCAGCTTGTGCGTCCAGCGGTCCTTGTCGCCTGAGTTCCAGAATCCGTCTAACGGCAGCGTCTGGATGTTCCCGCCGAGCTTGAAGGCGATCCACATCGTCGGACCCGGCAGCACACCGTTGTCGTCCACCTCGGTCGTCTTCTTCCCTTCCTTGTCCTTCTTCTCCTCGACTTTTATCCCCTCCTTGCTGCCGCGCTTGGAGACGTACGGCTTTATCTCCCACGCCTTGCCGGCTCCGGTGAAGCTGTATATCGCCTTCCACGGACTTGTCGACTTCTCGAATATCTTGATCTCGCCCTCCTTCCACGGGGACTTGCCGACCTCGCTCTTCGCGGACTCCTCGAGCGGGAGCATGAACGCGTCCTTGAGCGGCCACGAAAGCCCGAGCGCGTATATGCCGAAGTGCCATGTGTTCGGGTCGCCCGAACTCGACGACGTATTCAGCGTCGCCAGCGGGTCCGCCTCGTTGTCGGCCGCAAGCTGCTGGGCGTTCCATACGCCTAAGAGCGCCGAGCCGTAGACGTATATCTTCGCTATGTACTTCAGGAACATGTTGCATATTCGGGCGGCTAGCCATCCCGCCGTCCCTCCCGTGAGTATGCCGATCGTGTGCGCAGCGATGGCGAGCCCCTTGAAGATGACCCCCACGAACGGAGCGTTGGCCGCAGCGTCGAAGCCGATCGCAATCGGCTCTATCACCTTCGCGACGCTCCTCAGCTTGGCGGCGAGCGAGAGAGCCTCGTACATCTCGTCGTTTATGTTCTGGACGACGTTCATGCCGCGCGCCTGCCAGACGGCGTGTGCGAGCGCGGCGGAGTCCGCGGCGTTCTGGAGCCGCATCTTCGCCTTGGAGAGCTGCGCGGTGTTCCACGTCATCGTGAGCATCCCCATGACGACGAAGATGACGAGCGCCACCACGACGCCGACGCTCCCGCGCTCGGAGGATAGCCGTGAGAGCATTAGATCTCCGTTCACTTCCATTTCCACTCGCCTCCCGAATATTCCTGGCGGTCCTTGTCGATGATCAGGCCCGTGTCGCTTCCCGCGGAGAGCGAGCCCGGCTTGTCTTCCACTATGCCGTCCGCGGCATCCACGATCTGGTCGATCGACTTGCCTTCCTTCTTGGCGCGGCTCGCGCTCGCCAGCCCGAGCAGTGCGCCGTACTCTATCTCACGCTGGTATGCGTCGTCCGCCTTCTTCATGTAGCTTTCCACCTTTGCGCGCATGTCGGCCGTGCTCTTGACGATGTCGTAGGCGACGCAGTCCTTCGGGAACTTGAACGACGCGTCGTGCGCCGCGTCCAGCACCGACATGCTCCTTCTCTTCGCCATCAGCTTGATGCATGCGTCCACATAGCCGTCGACGACGCACTGCTGCCGGTCCTGCTTGAACTTGTTCGCCGCGTTGACATAGGCGTTCCACTCGTCGCGCAGCGCCACGGCCGCCGCGTCGACCTCGCCGAGCTTCTTCTTGAGGTTCTTCTTCATTGTGGTCCACTTCTCGCGGGCCTTCTTCGCCAGGGCCTTCGGATCCTTCATCGCGGCCTCGTCCGACGGATCGTACACGGGATCTCCCTCGTCGCCCGTCCAGTTCGCGTTGCCGTTCTCGATGTCCTCTATGTCGTGTATCTCCCGCTCGATGAGGCTCTTTATCACGGCGAACGACTTGTCCGCCTTCTCTGCGGCCTTCTGAAGCTCCTTCTCCTTCTGCGTCCACGCGGCAAGGTCCGCGCCCTCGGTCCATTTCACCATGTTTGGCACATTCACCTTGTTGCGCGAGGCAAAGGCGAAGATCTGCGACACGGCCTTGTTCGAGTCGAACTTCCCGGGGCCGAACGCGGACGAAAGAGCCGCCGCGTTTTTTCCGATGCCGTTGGCTATGGAGAAGAATGCGCTCTGTCCGGAGACGAACCAGTTGTACGTGGAGTCGTCGCATGTGAGCGACTTGTTCTGCGCGAACCACGCGCCGAACTGGGAGTTGCCGTTGCTGTACGCGATGCTCGGCATGTACCGCCTGTGATGCCTCAGCACCTCTTCGCGCTGGTAGTTGAACGGCTTCTCCCAGGGAACCTCGCCGTCCCAGTAGAAGTAGTCGCGGTAGCGGTAGCTCGCCGGACTGAAATAGCCGTTGAGGTCGGAGAGATACGCATCCTGCGCCTTGCCGTCGGTGATCGCGCTCCAGCAGCTACCGTAGTCTCCGCCGCATTCACCCTTCCCGAGCCCCCACATGTCCTTCAGCTCGATGCAGCGCTTCCAGGACTTCGCGTACCAGTCGTCGTCTCCGAGCGTGATCGTTTCGGCGCAGATCCTGTACTTCATGCCGAACTTGACGAACTTGAGGTAGTTCTTCATCTCCTTTGCGAGGTCGTCGAGATCGGCCATCGCGGCGTTGTTGGTGTACGAGCCCTCGTCGTAGGCGGACGCGCCCTCGGAGTAGAGGTGCTCGTTCTGGATGTCCGGCTGCGGGAACACCATGCTGTGACCCTTCGCGACGGGGGCCTTCGACTTGCCGGCGCCGTATCCCGAGACGACGGGGAAGAGCCATCCGCTCTCGTACGGCCAGTTGACCTCGACGTGCACCATGGCGAGGCCGCCGTTGTTCGCAGGCCAGCCGTGGGCGTTCGTCACGAAGTATCCGTCGCTCTTGCCCTCCTTGTCGTAGACCTGCGGATACACGAGGCGGCCGAGGTTGCTGTTCTTCGCGAAGAGGAAGCCGCCCTGCAAGTCGTCCATGTCGGTCACTTCGAGCACCTCCCTGCCCGTCTTGTCCTTCGCGCGCGCTATGCGCGAGGCCGCGCCGTACATCTGCCGCGCGTAGCGCGCGGCGGCGCCCTTGCCGCTGAAGAGGCTGTCTATTTTCGCGCCGTCCTTGCCGAAGATCGAGTCGAAAGCCTTCTGCAGCAGCTTCTGCATCCCGTTCGCGATTGGCTTGAGCGCCCACTCGGTCATCTTGTCCACGATCCCGTTGACGAGGTTCTGGACAAAGGCGCCGATGCCGCTCTCGCCGCTCTTCGAAGTGGTCGGGAGCTTTGCCTTGACCCCCTCCTTGATCCACTTGGGGATGTCTTCGGTCAGCGCGGTCACGACAGACTTGCACAGCGACGTGAAGCCGTCCGAAAGCGTCTGCCCCGGGCTCGCGCCGAAGTACCCTATGCCGCAGGTGGACATCAGGAACATCGTCGCTATGTTGCCGCGGTTGTTGAACTTGTTCGCGCCCTTTATCACGGTGTCGAGCCCGCCCAGCATCTTCTTGAGGACGTCGGGCATCTTGCTGCCCTTGATGCCCGTCTTCGACTTCTGGTCGAGCGACGAGGAGAATACGAGCCCGTCGGAGCCGCGAACCATAACGATGCGCCCGACCTGCCAGGCGGCGTGGTTCGCCATAACCTGCGCGTCCCAGAAGCCGACGATCTCGATCATCGCGCTGCAGACCATCGCGACGATGGGCATGACGAGGGCGAACTCGGTGAAGACCGAGGCCCGCGGGGAGGCGATCCGCCTCTTCGCGCGCTCAACGCGCTTACCGTCGTTTCTCGTCAGCCACTTGAACATTGTTAGGGGTCAGGGGTTAGGAGTTGGAGTTTAGAGTTGGAGTTGGAGAGCGGCTGGGTTAGAAGTTAGTTAAAAATCCTGAATGAAGACGGCTACGAGGGTGCCGATCGTTATCGCGAGGGCGTATGGAACCATCGGCGGATTCCGCAGCCCCTGGCTGCGGCGCGGCATCCCGAAGATTATCCGGAATGCGTTCGCCAGCGTCGTGAGAAGCACGCCCTTCCACGCCATCATCGCCACGGCGATGAGCCCGCCGGCGATGCACGTGTCGCAGACGACCCTCAGCGCCATCGGCCAGCCAACTATCGCGCCAACCGCCGCCATGAGCTTCATGTCTCCTCCGCCAACGACCCCTAGAAGACAAAACGGGAGGAACAATCCCCCCGCAAGTGCCAGCCCGAGAACAGAATCGACAAGCCCCTCGCCGCCGCCCTCTATGGCGGCCGCGCCGAGGCCCAGCGCCATCGCCCCCAGTGTGAGCCAGTTCGGTATGCGCCTTTCCCTGATCTCCCCGAAGCAGGCGAAGGCAAGGATGAACGGCAGCGCTATCCAGACTATCGGCATCAGAAAATCGGAAGCTTGATCAACATCTCGCGAAAGGCGTAGTCAAGCCCCAACCCCTTGAAGAACCAGCTGTCGGGATTGAACGCCAGGACGGCGACCCCTATGGTGACGGAACTCACAAGCGCGTACTCGAGATACACGCTCGCCCGCTCCGACATGAGTCGCCGCCTGAAGCGCTCCAGCATCCAGTTACGGATTCTTCTGCTGCTGTCCGCCGCCGTTGTTGGCGTCCTTCAGCGTCTTGGTGAGGTCGACGGTCTTGACGCTCTCGGTGACCGCCTTGGCCTGCTCGCCTTCGGACGAGAAGAGCTTCTTGAGGTCGTCGCCGAAGAACATCGCCGCAGCCGCGACAACAATGGCGACGAGTCCGGCAAGAAGCGCGTACTCGATGAATGTTGCACCCTTGCGGGCGCGGAACTTGATCTGCTTGTTCATTTGTGTTTTCCTTTTTTGTTTCGGACCTTGAGGCCCCTTTTTGAAACTTGGTGGACACTATTTCGACTTGGGCGTCACCTCGGCAGTCTTGTCGCCGAGCGCCGAGAAGAAGTTGCTTATGGACTTGCCGTATTTCATCACGCCGACAGCGCCGACGATTCCGACAAGCGCCGCCAAAAGCGCGTACTCCAGAAACGATATGCCTCTTCTCGCCTTCATCGTGCCTTGCCTCCCGGGTTTCGGTTGTCAATGTCAGACGAGCGACTTGTACAGGCGCTCGATGTCCTTCACCGTGCAGTCGCGCGGGTTGCCCGGACGGCACGCGTCGGCGTAGGCGCTCTTCGCGAGGAACGGGATGTCCTCCTTCTTGAGGATGCCCTTCAGGTTCGCCGGGATGCCGACGTCCTTCGATAGCTTCTCGACGGCCGCGATCGCCGCCTTGCGCGCCGCCTGGAGCGTAAGCTTGTCGACGCCCTTCACGCCCATCGCCTTCGCGATCTCGATGTAGCGCTTGCCGGTCTTCGGCGCGTTGAACTTCATCGCGGTCGGGAGGAGAATCGCGCAGGCCATGCCGTGCGGAGTGTTGTAGAGCGCGGAAAGGCCGTGTGCCATCGAGTGGTCGACGCCAAGGCCGACGTTCGAGAAGCCCATGCCCGCGATGTAC
>CACYNF010000024.1 GCA_902775595.1 uncultured bacterium
TGGAGCTGAAGTTGCTTTCCATTCCTGGCAAGCGCGTGGTCGAGCCCGATGCGCGCGACCTGGCCGACGAGTTCGCGGCGGCCGCAAACTCACACGGCGCTTCATTCATATTCGGCGTGGATGACAAGACAAAAGAGGTGAAAGGCATTGAACCGGGCAAGCTCGACATCGCCGAGACATGGTTGCGCAACATCTGCAACGATTCCATCAAGCCCCCAATCACAGCGCTGATCGAAAAGCTCTACCTCCCCAACACCCAGGGCGACGACACCCCGGTCATCAAGGTTGACATCGCCAAGAGCCTTTTTGTGCACAAGAGTCCCCATGGCTATTTCTACCGCATCGGCAGTTCGAAGCGGGAAATGCCGCCAGATATGCTGGCGCGCCTCTTTCAGCAGCGAAGCCAGACGCGGCTGATGTCGTTTGACGAGCAGATCGTTGCCGGTGCCGCGACAGCCGCCCTGTCGAAAACGCTGTTTGAAAAGTTCAGAACCCCCCTCTCGCCGGCATCCGACACAGACTTCCTGAGAAAACTGCATTTCACGGCCAAGGACGAGGACGGGAGGGTTAAGCCATCAGTAGGAGGAGTACTCATGGCCTGCAAAAACCCTGAGGAATATCTGCCTAGCGCCTACATCCAGGCGGTTTGCTACAGGGGGAAGGCTCGAAACGCCAACGAACAGCTTGATGCAAAAGACATTTGTGGCCCATTAGATGTCCAGATAGCGGAAGCGTGCAGGTTCGTGAACAGAAATATGAGAACCCTCGCCGTCAAGCGGCCCAACCGCATCGACATTCCCCAGTTTGCCATGAACGCCGTATTCGAGGCGGTCGTGAATGCTGTCGCGCACCGCGACTACTCGATATCAGGATCCAAGATCCGGCTGCACATGTTCGCGGACAGGCTCGAGCTGTTCTCCCCTGGCGCGCTGCCAAACTCTATGACAATCGACGAAATCGGCGAACGCCAGTTCTCGCGCAACGAGCTGATCTGTACATGTCTAGCAAGGTGCCCCTTGACAGAAAGGTTTACAGACATTGTCAGATCGCGGATTATGGACCGGCGCGGCGAAGGTGTGCCGGTGATCTTTTCCGCATCCGGAAAACTTTCTGGTAAATGTCCAAAATACGAGCTTCTCGGTGACTCCGAGCTGAAACTAACCATCTTTGCTGCGCCAGCTGACGACCCAAAGGCTCTCAGCAAAATCGCCGCCAATCTGTCAAGCGGGGGCCTGCATTCTGTCAATGAGTTTACAGACCTGCCAACGCTCGACAAAATCAAAGCGCTGATACGTGCCAACCCAAGGACAACTCAAGGCGAGATGGCCAAGGCGTGCGGCCTTTCGCGCACAAGCATCGCCAACTGGATAAAGAAGTCCAGGGGCTCAATCCGCCGCGTCGGTTTCGACAACGGCGGTTTCTGGCAGGTGGAGGAGTAATCATTTTCCCCGTCAGTAGATGAACTTAACGTAATGCGTCACTGAACAGCGGCCTCCGCGGCCTCTTAGTGTTTTTGCAGGTATGCCTGCGGCGAAAGCCCCGTAATCGACTTGAACACGCGGCGGAAAGTCGCGGGCGAAGAGAATCCGCAGCGAAGGTGCAGCCCGCCAATCTGTCCGTCTCCGTCGGAAATCAGCTTCTTCGCGAGTTCTATTCGCGCTGAATGAATCTCGTCGAGTATGGTGCTGTGAAGATACTGTTTGAAGCGAATCTCCGCCGACCGGCGGGAACACTTCATCAGTTTTACGACTTCGCCGACCGTCACTCCATCGGCCGCCCTTCTTCTGATCATCTCGAGCGCAAGGCCGATGTTCCCGCCCCTCGTAGTGATGCGGCGCGTTGACTGCCGCCGCGTCATCTCCCTCGCCTCGAAGGTCTTGATCACGCCCTTGAGCCTGGGATTTGCGATTCTTCTCGCGAGAAGTTCCGCAGCGGCAAGTCCTGCCGCCGCAAACGAGGGGCGTACGCTCGTCAACGTCGGCGAAACGGCCTCGCAAAACGCATCTACGTCGTCTACTCCCGCAACCAGCATATCTTCGGGTATCTCTATTCCGAGTTTTACCGCCTGCGACATCACCTCGACGGCAACAGTGTCGTTTGTGCAGAACAGGCCGCAAGGCCTGGGAAGCGAGAGGAGAAACTGCTTTAGGCCGCGGCTCCACTTCGATTTGTCGGGCTCGGTAAACTCCCGATAGGCTTTTCCGTTGAGTTCAACGGACTCGCGGAAAGCTTCGCGCCGCCCCTTGGACCAAAACTGCGGGTCCGCCCGGTCGACAAACGCGTACAGCTCGAGGTCGTATCTCAGGAGTTCCTTTGCGGCAAGTGTTCCGGCGGGGCGCGAATCCTGAATGACGCACAGCGCAGAAGGCGGCAGCGTCGCCGGGTCGCGGTCTATCCACACGACGGGAATTCTTCCAAAATCCCCGGGGACTATTCCTCCGTCGTTGAGCCCGCTGTGGACGATGCAACCGTCCGGCGACCAGAACTTGAGGAGATTAATAAGCCTCTTTCGGGAATGGATGTCACCAACCACATGGACGCTCCAGCCGTTCCGATCGACAGTCGGCACAATCCCCGACAATATGTCTGTGAGATCTCTCTGCGCCGAAGAAGAAAGAAAAAGTATATCGCGCTTCTTCATCTTGAACACCTCCCTTCGTCATGAGGCTGGCGGACGTGCCGCGTGCTGCCGTCTGCGGCAGGCGTAAGCATGGGCATGAGAAATCCCCCGACCACGCTGCGGGCGAGAAACCCGACCATCTTCCCCTCGCCGACGGTCTCGTACCAGTCCGAAAGCGGCACGCGCGACGGCGTCTCGTCCGCAAAGCGGTATACGCCCGACACGAGAGAGTCGAATTCCTCGCGATTGTCGGCCATCGCCGCGCACCACATCGTCCAGTCGCCTTTCGTGTATGTCTTGCGGCTGTCGAGCGGAACGCCGAACTTGTTTGCGAACCGGACGTACGCGGCGGTTTCGCCGCGGAAGACCTCGTCTGGGAAGAGGTCGAATCCAAGCACGCGATCCCACACGAGATTGTACTTGAGACTCCACGTCTCCGGCTGGTCGAAAGCGAGGCGCGTAGCTCCGTCGCGTCCGCCTTGCGCCGCCTTGACCCACTGCATGCTCATGATGAGCGAGTCGAGCTTGAGGCGGTCGGACTCATCCGACGACGCGCCGCGGGCCCGCTCTCGCATCTCCACAAGCATCGCATACGAACGGAGGGCGAGTATCGACTTAAGCGAAAGGTTTGCGTTGTGCGCGAGGTGTCCTGCGAAGTCATCGGTGCAGAGCTGGTCTCCGGGATCGAAGCCGAACCGCTTGAGGTATTCCGCCCACTTCGTCACAGTCGGCCACCACTTCTCGGCGAAACCGGCGTTCCCCTCCTTCTGCGCGAGCGCCGTGAGCGCGATGAGCATGTTGCCACATTCCTCCACAGGCATGCGGTCGGCGTCGGCGTGCGGCTTGCCGGTCTTGGGGTCTGTCCCCATCGAGTACACCTGGCCCGTGGCGAGGGGATACTGCCCGAGGTCGTGCGGCGCATAGTCGTAGTTCCACTTGTCTGACGAGGCGTATTCGAGTATCGGGCGCAGCGTAGCGCGGGTGAGTTCTGCCGAGGTGTAGAGCAGGAGCGGCAGCTGCGGATAGAATACGTCCACCGTCCCGACGCATCCGTTCGAACCGTTCTCCTTCGAAAAGTAGAAAAGCTCCCCGTCAGGGGCCGTCACGAGCTTGCACGCGGCGAAGCTCTGCCTCCAGGCGAGCGCACAGAGACGCGCGTACTTCTCGCCGCCCCGCAGCCGGAACGCCTCCAGAAGCGCGGCGTCCTTCGCCTGCGCGCGCTCCCGCACCGCGGCATATGCGTCGACAGCATCCTCCAGCATCTTCTCAAAACTCTTTCCGTCCCTGCGCCAGTATGCCTGTAGATCCCGGTCGAACCAGCGGATTGACTTCACGTCGTCGTACGCAAGGATAAAATGGTCGCCGCAGTCGACCGTCCAGGCATAGCCCCAGTCGCACCGTACCGTGTCTCCAGAGCTTCCAAGCGGATTCTGCTCCACGCGGCCGAGGCGCACGGACGGACGCCCTGCCACCGTCAGCGCGTTGGTCGCGACCGCGGCGCTTTCGTCCTCGCGGCAGATGTTCGGGCCGAACGAGGCGCAAAGCTTCAACGTCTTCGCGCCTTCGACAGACGCGGTAAGGTACGTCACCGGGCGGGAAAACGCTTCGAGGTCGTCGGGATCCTTCGCCGTCAGGAACTCGAGCGTCGCGCTGAGACCGTCCGCGCTAACGTACCGCACGACCGTCGTGAGCGGACGCACATCGCAGGCAATCTGTTCAAGCGCCTGCGCATCGGCGGGTTCTGTTCCGCAGAGTCTGTACACCTTCCCGTCAGCCTCAAGCACTACGTTGAGCGGCTGCGTCTTCCACGAGGCCCAGTGCGTCGTCTCGCCGTCCGTCAGCCGGTCGTGCGGCGACCACACCGAGAAGAACGGATCGCATGTCACGAGCGGCACTGCCGGCGGCCGGAGTGGGCGCGGCACAGTCTCAAGCGTATATGTGCCCGCGGGATAGTCGCGCGTCGTGCCGTTGAACGAGACAGAAGCGACGGAATTCTTGGGCACGGTGAATTCCCAGACGAGCGTGCCGTCGTCGTGGTAGCGCCACGCACTCCTTATGACGCCGTTCTTCGTCTTGTACGTCGCCTCGACGCTTCCGAGACGCCTGTCGGGCAGCGGCGCAAGCTCGAAGCGGTCGTCGAAGCCTCCGGCGGGATCGGGGTGTATCCCCGCCGCAGCGCCGAAGAGCCAGTCCGTGAACGATCCGTAGGCGTAGTGGTTGAAGCTGTTCATGTCCACTGGGCCAAACCCCTTCTCGACCGTGTAGCTGTTCCACCGCTCCCACATCGTCGTTGCACCTTGGTGCACCGTAAAGAGCCAGCTCGGATCCTTGTCCTGGAGCAAAAGCGAATACGCGGCGTCGGGACGGTTGGCGTCATACGTCAGCGCGTCGAGAATCTTCGCCGTTCCGAGAAAGCCCGTCTGCAGACATCCGCCGTGGTCCTCGATGTTCTTGAGAAGGCCCTCGACGGCGCTCGCCTTCGCCGCGTCGTCGTAAAGCCCCAGCTGCAGCGCAAAGACAGCGGGCGTCTGCATGTGGCGGAATATCTTCAGGAGACCCCCGTCAGGTTCGAGGAAGTTTTCCTTGAGGTATTTCCACGCCTTAAATGCCATTTGCAAGTATCTCTTCACGTCGTCACCGCGCTGCGTCGCCAGTGCCATATCTGCCATCCGTTGCGCGTCCATCAACCAATAGCATCCGCCGAGATAGTCGAAGTACTTCTGCGCCTCTGGCAAAAGATAGCGTCCGTCCCACTGGTGGTCTGCAGGCCATGAACCAGTTGATGTAATCTGCTCGTACGAAACCCAGTCGCCCCACTGGAAGCCGTCCGTCGTTCGGTGCTGCGTAAGGGCGATCCTGTCGACATAGCGCGACATCGACGCCCAGTTCTCCTCGACTATCCGCGTGTCGCCCGTCATGCGCCACGCCGTCCAGGGAACGGCAACGCCAGCGTCTGCCCAGCCGAGGCGCCCCCACATAACCGCGCCCCAGCCCATCATCGGCGCAACGGCGGGATAGAGGCCGTCCGCGTTTTCGCCCTGCGCGTCGCGCATGTCCGCCATCCACTTGGCGAGAAAACCGTACGCGTCGGCAAAGCGGAACGCCGCCGGTGCGAACACCTGCGTGTCGCCGCACCATCCCATCCGCTCGTCTCGCTGCGGACAGTCCGTCGGGATCGAAAGGTAGTTTGAATACATCCCCCAGCGCGCGTTCTTGATGAGCCGGTTGACGTCGGCGTTGCCTGTCGTGATTGTGCCTCGCTCCATCGACTTTGCGACAGAGGTAACAGGAATCGACCTCACGGAAATAATCTCAACCGGGCCGGTTGCGGAAATCTCGGCGTAGCGATAGCCAAAGAAAGTGAACGATGGCATGTAACGCTCCGCACCGCCGCCCGCAAAGACGTACTTCGCCATCGCCCCGTCCTCCGCCAGCTTGCGGAGGTTCGCGCGGTAGACGCTTCCACAGGGGCCGTCGTTGCCGCGCGACTTTTCGCCATTCAAGTCGTTCAGCATCTCGCCACCTTTGAAGGTAAGCACAACGCTACTCCCGGCCCGTGCAACGATCTCCGGCACCGCGGCGGCATTCTGGCCGAAGTCGATGACGAGGCGCTCGCCAGCTTTGAGAGAGACGCTTTCGCCAACGCACAACCGAACCTTTCTCGCCGCGACTTTTCCAAAGGCATTGCTCGTTGCACCCGAGACATCCGTGTCTGAGTAGACATACGCCTCCTTGGGATCAAGCGCAAGGTCGCGTCTAAGCGACACGCCAGGGCCCTCCATGGCGGTGACAACGCCAGTAAAGTTAGTATTCACCTCAGCCGAAGTGTTTCCGGCGCATGTTGCGGCGTCTTGCTTCACCCGCGCGTCGCGCACTTCGCCAAAGTAGATTCCAGCGCGCTCGAAAGGCGTAGCAAAAGACGCATTCCAGCTTTCATCGGTTTCCATGACTGCGCTCGACCCATCGGCAAACACGATCTTGACCTTCGCGGCGAAGGCGGGCTTTACGTCTTTTCGGCCACCGGCGGCATCGGAGAACCACGAACGCGCCACAAACGCGGAGACGTCGTTCTTGTCGCCTTTGCCTCGCCGCCAGAGATGCGTGACGTCATACGAGAGGAAATGACGTCTGCGCCTGACATCGGTCGCTCCCGGCCTGAGGAAGTCTGCCCTGTTGCCGTCTTCCTCGACGCTGACAAGGGAGCCGTTGACGTAAAGCTCAAACGATCCGAGCGCGGATGCAAAAATTTCTACGCGGGATACGTCTGCAGCATTTGCGACTTCGCTTGAAAACGCCGCGGACTTTTCGTCTTTCCTGAGTTCATCGCCCTTCCATTCGCCCAATGGCGAAATGAATGTGAACTTTCCGGGCGGAACGGACTTGGGCTCGGCAAAGGATGAAAGCCCAACAGCCCTGTTTTCCATTCCATCACAGGGCAGCGTCGCCATGCCGACGCGCGAATCGGCGCAGCCGAAGAAAAGCCACCACTTGCCGCGGAACGGAACAAGGCCTTCGAGGAACACCGTTCCGGACGGATACTGTCCTGACTTCTCGTATTCCGCCTCTGGTACGAAAAACGGCTCGTCAAGACGCGCGATGACCTTGGTCGGATCGTCTACGGAAAAGAGCACCTGCCCGCCGCAGTACGCGCCCGCCGCGTATCGCTTATCGCCATCCGTCCCCGGCTTGTTCTTTCCGTTGTAGAGGAGAAGGATTCCCTTCTGCGTCAGAACGGCAGGCGGGCCGCATTCGGTGAGCGCGGAATCGAACTTCCCTTTGCGCGGCTCGATTACGCGCAGCAAATCTCCGTTCGCGTCGCACACCGGGCTCCAGTTCACGAGGTCGTCGGAAGTGGCGAGATTTACGAACTCTTCGCCCCAGTACATAAGATACCTGCCGCCGACCTTCGCCGCGAGAAGCGAATCTCCCCTGCGCTCGCACACCACGGACGCGGACTTCGTGGCGAGATCGCGGAAGCGTCCCGAAAAGGCGGGGCCGTGCTTCGTCCATTTCAAAAGGTCGCGCGACGTCGCAACGCCAAGACGTGGAACTTTCCTGTTCCACATCGTGTAGAGCATGAGATAGCGCCCGTCCGGCGTCTCGCAGACGCGCGGGTCTTCGCACCCTCCAGGCGCGTCCCATTTCTCATCGCCGTCTTTGCCCGGGAAGAGCACTGGTTTCCCAAGTCGCCTGAACGACGAACCGTCGGAGGAGAGCGCAAGGCCGATGCGCGAAGTCCGCTCGCCTATGCCCTCTCCTGACGCGTCTTCGGCGCGGTAGAGGACCGCAAGCTCTCCGCCGAAAGTGGCGGCCGCGGGATTGAACGTGTCGCGCGATTCCCACGCGACGGATTTGCCGCGCATGGGGCAGTCGAACCGAGAGTCTGGACGAGGCGAGACAACTACGCCGCCTTCGCGTGCGAAGCCAAGCCATGCCCATGAGGACGGCGGAGTATCGCCTGCACCCGCGGCACTTGCCACCGCAAGCGACAGAAGTAACGTCGCAAACCTTACAGACATTTTCACTTTTCGGCCTCAAGCTCGAATATGGCGGAGTCGTAGTCCTTGCTGCCAAGCGAAACCGGGAGCCCCATCTTCATCAACGCCTCGCCGGTCGGAACTGCCGCGCCCTTTTCCATCTCCGCCACGAAGTCGGTGCACTTGCCAAGAAGCGGCGAATGCGGCCTGCGCCAGCTCTCCGTATTGAGCTCGCGAAGACGATAGCGCTTCGCCGGATCAAGTCCCTGCAGATGCAGCGGCGGCAGGTAGTTCTTGCGCGTGTCGCGTGAAAGGCCATACAGACAGATAACGGCGCGCGACTTCTCCTCGTTCACGTACATAAGCGCCGAGTAGTCGTGCTCGAAAGGCGAAACGAGACGATAGAGATCTCCCTGCTGGACGACGGGACGTATGCGGTGGTACTCCTTCACGGCGTTTCGCGCGAATTCAAGTTCGCGCGGCGTCATGCTCTTCGGCTGCATCTCGAGCCCGAAACGACCGGAGAACGAAACATCTACGCGATACTTGAAGGGAACCTGGCGTCCCGTCACGGTCACATGGCTCGCCATCGCGCACGCGGGATAGAAGTGGCTCGCTCCCCACTGCATCTTCACGCGGTCGCGCGGATCGGTGTTGTCGGAAGTCCAGAACTCGTCGCAGTACTTGAGCGAGCCGTACTCCATGTGACCGCCGCCCGAAGAGCATGCCTGCATGTCGAGGTTTGGATATTTCGCCCTCTGGCGTGAGAGGACGTCGTAGTAGCCCATTGTGTAGTCGAAGTAGAGATTGCCCTGATGCGCCGCATCGAGATATGTCGAGCCGATATTGTCGATGTTCGCATTCGCATCCCACTTTATGAACGAAAGGTCTGGAACGGAAGAATACGCCGCGTCAAGCTGGCGCCATATCTCGTCGCGCACTGCCGGATTGGTGAAGTCAAGGACGACCTGCGTGCCGCCGCGACCACCGCGCATCGGACGGCCCTTCTCCTGGAGCGCCCAGTCGGGATGCTTTGCGAGAAGATCGCACTTCCCGATGTTCGCCATCTCTGGCTCCACCCAGAAGCCAAACTTAAGCCCGCGCTTTTTCGCTTCGGCGGCAAGGCCCGCAAGTCCATGAGGCAGCTTTGTTTCGTTTAAGTACCAGTCGCCAAGCCCGCGATCGTCGATGTCGCGCGCATTCGCACCGCGTCCAAACCAGCCGTCGTCGAGAACGAACATTTCGACGCCGACGGACTTCGCGCCGTCCATGATAGTCGCGAGCTGCGGCTCGGTGAAGGCAAGCCCCGTCCCCTCCCAGTTGTTGAGAAGAGTCGGCCTCTCCTTTGCGCCGTTTGGCATCCAGTGGCGGCGCGCCCAGCGGTGGAAGTTGCGCGAAACCTGTCCCTTGCCGTTCTCGGAGTAGGTGAGCGCGGCGACTGGCAGCTTGATCGACTTCCCAGAATCGAGAACATAGTCGCCTGCGACATTGGCAGGGCCACCGACGACTTCGAGAAGATCGACTTCACTCCTGCGGAATGACATCTCCCACGCGCCCGACCAGCAAAGCGCACATCCGATTACGCGCCCGTCAGTCTCAGTCGAAGACCCGCCAATCGAAAGCATAAACGCTGGATTGTTGAGCCATGCGTCGCGCACACCAGAACGCGAATCGAGAACGATCCTCCTGCCGCGCTCAATCGGCGTCTCGACGACTTCGCCCTCCGAAGCCCATTCTCCCGTAAGACTCATAAGCCGCCAGTCGTTGGCGAGGATCGGGAAGACGAGCGAGAACGACGACATGCGCGAAATTCTTACCGCGCCCTTCTCGCCGTTCACAAGCTCGACCCAAGTCTCGACGACATCCGCGTCGGCACGAGGACGGAACGTCTGAATGACGCTGAAATCATGTGCCGCATCGCGCCAGCTGACTTTAAGCGCATCGCCATCGCGTTCGATCTTCTCGACTATGAGATCAAGCGTAACCGTGCCGTTGTCATGCGTGACTTTAAGTCCTCCGAAGCGGTTGAGCCCGCGCCCCGACTCGCCGAACACCGAATAGGCGAGCGGATTGTCCGTGCCGAGCGAGCTGCCGGGGCCGCGACGCACCGCGAGCGCGAAAGCACCAGCCTCGTCTGCGATCTTCGGCCCGAAGTGGCGCAGGTAGAGCCGCTCGCCCGCGCCCGATTTCTCGCGCTCGAAGAGCAGGAGAGTGTTTTCGGTCTCGACCTTCACCGGCTCCGCGGCAAACGCTCCGCCCACCGCAAAGAGCGAAATCACGCACGCAGCGAATTTGGTTGTTGATGTTATTGATTTCCGTCTCATATCTTGTTTCCTTCCTTCTACACGTTCTGCATGTTCTACACGGCTAAAACTTTATCTCGCCCCAGTTATTCGGCTGGAGCTTAAGTTCTTCCACTTCATCGGAGACGATGCCCGTCTCTTTGTTGAACTTGAAGACGCGAAGCACTGTGTCGCGTCCGGCAGTGTCGCCGAACGTTACGCCGAAGTCGCCCTTCGCCGTGCGCCCCGCGAGCGGCGCGGCGAGACCTAAGTCCTTCTCGGCGACGGAGAACGCGATCTTGTAGCCGCCGTCGCGCTTCTCGACCTTTGCATCGACGGGAATCTCATTCACGAGCTCCCACGTGACGCCGTCCTTGTAGACGCCGGAGAAGAACGTGTGCGGCGCCTTCTCCGCCTTGCTCTTCGGCTTGTAAAGCGCTGCCGTGACTTTGCCCTGAAGCGATCCTACGGAAAGCCTGAGATCTCCGTTCTCGTCCGCGAGCTGGAAGTCCACTGTGTCGCCCATCGCGTACATGTTCCTGAAGTCGCTCGCACCGTTTACCCACGGCGTCTTGTCCGCGACATCGTATTCGAACGCGATGCGTCCGTTTTCGCATTTAGCGGACGCCGTGAACAGCTCCTTCGTATCTTCGCCGCCCTCCGGCTCGAAGTCGCAGGTGAACGCGGCGAGCTTGCCGCTCTGAAGCTGCTGCTTAAAGCCGTTTGCCGTAGCGACATCGGCGGCAGAAACCACTATCTTGCCGCCGGGAATCGCCTTCGCCGTCTTGAGCCCAGATATCTTCGCATTGATGAAGGCGGTCTTGCCGAACATCGCATAGAGCTCGCCGTCGTCTGCGCGGATTACAGAGCCGCCGAAGTCCTCCGAGCCCTGCCCGGGAGGAGTGCGGTCGAGAAGCGTCCCGACCTCGAACTTCTCCGGCCACGCGACGCTCATCGGCTCCGGCTCAAAGAGCCCAGCCACGTAGAAGCCGCGGTCGTTCACGATGTGCCACTCGCCCTTGTCGGTGCCAATCACGAAGATATTGCCGAGCGCACCCGGAAACTTCGCAGTGCCGATGATGTCGTACGCGGCGCGGATAAGCCCGCGCTTCGCGGGCGGCGCGGAGTGCCCGCCATGCACGCCGACATAGCAGCTCGGGATTCTGAAGAGGCACTTGCCATTTGCAATGTCATAGCAAGGCGAGTATGAATGCTTCGTGTTGTACTGCGCGTTGTAGAACGCAAAGCGTCCGTCCTCCGAAACGACGCCTGCCGTCGCGCCCATTCCTCCCGAGTGCTTCGCGGCATCGTCACCCATCTTCTTCGCCTTTGCGAGATCGTAGATTGGCGCGCCGCACTTCGTCCAGCCCGTCACGGGGATGACATACCTGCCCGAGAACCACGTCATCGCCTGGTTCATCGTCATGTACCAGCCCGTTATCCACGAACCGAGGTCCATCGAAGAGAAATCGCGCCATTCGTTCGGTTGCTGCTGCTCGTCGCCGTTTTCGTCCGCCCACGCCTTGAGTCCTTTGCCGATGTGGTCGAGCTCGGCGCGGAACTTCCATTCGCCCGGCCCGAGGCGCTGGTAGATTTTCACCTTAGAGGCGTCCGTCATCCACCAGCCCGCGATTGCGACATACACCTCGCCCTTCGGACCGCGTCCAAAGCGCGAGCATCCCCATCCTGCCGCGCGCGAGACGTAGCCTACGCACTTTGCGCGCGTCGACTTGCCGTCGAGAAGCCATTCGCAGCCTTGTCCGACCATGACGCGCGGATCAGTTGGGCATATCGCGCCGCCAAGCGCACCGTAGACCGTCGAGCCAAAGAACTCCGCGGCGAATGCGCCGCGTGCGGCGTCCCACTTCGAGACGCGGCGCGGAAGAGAGTCAGATTCTGCAACCCAGAGGAAGCCCTTGGAATCGAGCGCGATGTCCGCAACATTGTACATTCCATCCGGATCCCATTTGCCGCAGAGCCGACGTCCGCCCTTTCGTCCGATGCGACGGATCTCGCGTCCGTTCTTCATTACTTTCACCTGGTGGTCTGGTGCACCGGTCGCGACATATTCGGTGCCGTCTGGCGCGACAGCGCGTGCTTGCAAGTCGCGTGGCGTCGTCGGACGGCGCTTCGCGTCACCAAGCTTCGACACTGCAACCGAGACAACTTCCTTCTCGAATACGAACTCAAGACGTCCATCCACGAAGCGCATGCGCTTCGCAAGACCGAGCTTGAACGGATCGAGCGAAAACTCGGCGCTCTTCGTGCCCGGGAAGTTGTCGTAGGTACCCTTCGCCGCATCAAGGCGATAGACCGTGTTGCCCTGTCCGGCATCATAGACATACAGATGTCCTTCGCCGTCGACCGCAAGCGCACGCGCGGAACCGAAGCCGCCGCGTTTGTGGTGCCAGATCATGTTGCCGTCGAGATCGGCGGCGACCACCGCCTGTCCCGCTTCGGCGCGATGCCAGCCCATGTAGACCTTTGTCCCGTCGCATGCAACTGCGCAAGGATCGCCGTGATCGCCGCCCCAGCCGCCGCCGGCGAAGTCGTATGGATTGGGCCCCGCGGCATGTGCCCAGCCATGCAATTCGATGTGGAGCGGCTTGTGCGCAAGGCCTTCCCACGTGTAAGTTCCGGCCGGCACGGGATTTCCGACGTGCGTGTCGTAGCAGGCGTCGAGTCCGTTCCAGAGGATTTCGTTTTCGCCCGCGGGAAGCGGCTGGTTGTTGAGCGGCCACGCTATTGCCTCGCCTGCGGCATTCTTTACGACGATGGAGACATTCGCCGCCTCGTCGAGCTTGAACTTGATAGGCTTGAATCCGGGCTTCGCCTTGACCGATTTAAGGGAACTCCAGTCGACTGCGGGAACTCCGTCCTTCATTGCCACGGGAAGCGTCCTTCCGTCCGCAAGGCGCAGCGCCTGCGGCGCACCACCCTTGTCGACGAACTCCGCGAGTCCCCACACATCGGCGCGCATGAACGTCATCGCGCGGTCAGGCTGGATGCCTTCGCGGAAGAGCTCTTTCGTGGAGAGCCTCTGGTCGCCGTTCGTGCGGTAGTTGGGCTCGAATGTGAGGAGCATCCTGTCGCCCGCCTTTGGACGATACGCGTCAGCACAGACGAGCGACCACGGCACGGCGACTTCCTGCACATAGCCGCCGGGAATCTCCGCGAACGCCTCCTTCACGCCCTTCGACATCACGTCTTCGCCCTTAGGTTGCGCGGCGAAGGCGAGCGTCGCGCTCGCGGCAGCTGTCGCGTTGCGGTCGCGCCAGAACTCGAAGTGCGCGAACTTCATCGGAAGCCGCGACACGTCGGTGTTGTGCCTGAGCCCGTTGAAGGCGGTCTTGGACTGCGGGCTCGTCGCGAGTCGCACCTGCATGCAGTCGCCCTGCCAGGGATAGTCGCTTCCCGCGAGCCCAGGGTTGTTCATCGGCGTCGCGTCAAGCCAGCGGAAGAAGAAGTACAGGTTGTCCTTGTCGTACATCGCGGAAATCCACACGGCATAGCTCGTGCGGAACTTCTCGACGTCCGGGCAGCAGAATATCGAGCCGGAAAGATCCCAGTCCGAGGAATCGGCGTCAACATTTACCGCGCCTGGTGCCTTTATGATCCTGAGCCGGACATTTTCCGTCTCGGTCGCAAACGCAGAGAGGGAGACGGCGGCGAAGACGAATGCAAGCTTTGCGATGTATTTCATTTTGTTTTCTTTCGTGTTATTTCTTCTTTGCTGGAGTGTATACGATGAAGGACTTTACGCCGACCTTGCCGCCGGCCTGCGGGCGTATCGATAGCAGATGCCGTCCGTTTGCGCAATTCTGCACAAGCGTCGTGCGCGCATCTAGCTTGCCCGCCGGAAGAGGATCTGTGAAGAGCGCCCTTGTCGACCATGTGATCTTTTGACCTGGGACGGAATCACGCGTCTTGTCGCCATGACCCTCCTTTATGAAGTAGCGATACTGCCACGAATGGAAGTCGGACTTGTTGATCACGGCGCGGCCGGACACGGACTTGAAGTCGTTCGTGTTCCATCCTTCACCGTCGAAGCCCGTCACGCTGCCGTCCACCCTGTAGTGAATCGGATCGCCAAGCGGCATAGTGCCGTCGATGTAGGTGAGCGTCCAGTCTTCGACGACTGGCCCCGCACCGTCGGGCGCGATCTCAACGTGCTTGATCATCGGCATCCACGATAGCAACTTCGACGGCCGCGTCGTGAAATACATGTCGGGATATTCCTGGGGTGGTTCGCAGTCAAGCAGTATGCGAGATTCGCCAACGCCGCTTCCGTCGGAAACGGCGACGACGCGGTTTCCTTCAAATTCAAGGCGCAGTGAACCGTCCGCGGCAGATTTGACGCGGCTGTCGGTGACGGGGATTTCGGTGATCGTCCCGCTGAACTTTGGCTCGCCGTTAGTTTCAGGGATGCGCACAAGTTCTTCGGCGATGAAATTGGAATAGTAGCCAAACGCTGGGCCGTCGGGACGCATGTGTATCACGTCTCTCAGCAACACGTCGCACGTATTGCCCGTTTCGAGCATCATCTTGCACCATTTCTTCCGGAGGTCAACGAAGAGACATCCGTACCGCGCGGCGATGTCCTTGATCGCCTTTGAGCGTCCGTCGGGTTCGGCAAGAAGTTGCTCTATCGATTCGCGCGACTCGGCCTCTTTCTTTTCAAGGTGGCTCGTCCAGAGGACGATCTCCGCCGTAGTCGTCTCGCGCACTTTGCGGATTATCGCCTCGTACTTTTCGGTCGAGCCGTAGACGTGGAAGAAGAGGATGTCGGGATAGTACGGATAGAGATCGCTCTCTGCGGTCCTGATGAGGTCTGGGGAAGTGAAACCGCCTATCGCGCGGTTCTCGACCTCGAGGATTGCAGTCGGATACCGTTCCTTCAGCTGCTGCACGATGTTCGTGTGCCAGCCCTGCTCCACGATGGACTGCCCGTAGAACAGCATCCTCACATGCGCCGGATTCGCCGCGGTGGACTTTTCGAGCGCGTTCAGCGTGCGCTGAATCGGCATCGCCGTTGGCGCGGTTATCTCCCCGTTTGCAACTGCCGCGCACGCGGCGGACAGAACCAATGCAACTATGTTTCTTGTTTTCATATTCTTTTCAATTCTAAAGCTCGATCCAGTCGCCGGACCTGCAGGCGACCGTGGACATCTTCCCGCCGCGGCGGATGACGAACGAGTCCGCTCCGGAGGCGTTCATGACGATGGTCTTCTTGTCCGCGGGAACGTCGAGGATGCGTCCGTCGTCGTAGAGGCCGATGATCAATTCGCGTTCGCTCTCCGCCTCGACCACCGGATACAGCAGCTCCGGATGGTGCGGGGTGAACTTGCCGTGCAGCAGAGTGTCGCGATGGTCCTGCGAGAACTTGATCCACTTCTCGATCATCGCAAGATGTTCCTTCGGAGCCTGGCGGAGCATCACCGAATACTGGATCACGCCGAACATGGAGTTGATGATGTAGATCGCGCTCTGCTCCGGCGTCTCGCTGAAGTGCCACTCCAGCATGTCAGAGTGCACCGCGGTGTCGCCGGAGGCGAGCCGCAGGTTGGCGATGGCGACGCGGTTGCGGCGAGCGCTGCCGGGACAGTCGCCGACGCGCAGCATGTTGCCGAACTTGCGGATGCCGGGTCCGACGTAGCCCTGGCGGAACTCGACGAGCGCGTCCGGCTTGATCGCGGTCAGCGCGGCGTGGACCTCGGTCATCAGCTTCTCCACCGCGATGGGGACGGATTTTATGTCGCGGCCCTTGAAGTTCTCCTTCTCCGCCGGATCCTCGCCCCAGAAGCGGATGGCGTCGATGAAATCGAGCTTGAATCCGTCCAGATCCCACTCCTTCATCGCCCTGGCGTAGGTGTCGACCAGGAACCTGCGGACCTCGGGGAAGCGCGGATCCAGCACTGCGGCTCTCATGCCACGGTCCTCCCTCAGGTACCTGCCCTTGAAACGCCCGTAGTTGGCGCTCTCGAATCCGATGAACGGGACGGAGTACCACACCATGTACTTCATTCCCAGCTCGTGCACCTTCTTCACATGCGCGGCCATGTCCGGAAAGCGCTTCCTGGCGACCTCCCAGTCGCCGCAGAAGGCGTATAGGCGGTTGTTGTTCTCCGTCTGCCAGCCGTCGTCGAGGATGACCGTCTTCATCCCGAGCTTCGCGGCGATCTCGAGTTCCTCCTCGATGTCCTTGCCGTACACGTCCTGATGGAAGCAGTACCAGGTCGAATAGAGCGGATCGAACGCCGCCTCGGGCGCCTTGCACGGGGTGTAGCCGCCGGTCTTCTCCATCCAGGCGACGCTTTCGCGAATGGCGTCCCCGAAATAGATGTCGCGCCGGTCGATGCGGATGGCTGTCTCGTAGTGTGCGATCGGCGCCTCCGCCTGGTCGAAGTAGGTGAAGGACATCTCCACAAAACTGCCCTCCTCGCAGATCCCGCGCATGGTCTTGATATGGCGCGAACACTCGCTCGCCGCCACCGCCAGACGGCTGCGGTCGTTGCCGTTGAAGAAGACCGTCAGCGGCATGCCGATGGCGACTTCCGTTTCGCCCCATCCACCCCAGTTGGCGGACACGCCGCAGTCGTTGCCGTTGACGCTCCAGACGTATCCCATGTCGACCTGCGGTATCTTGAACGAAACTTTCGTCCGGGGCGGAGTCTTCTCCGCCGCGCAGTCCAGCCTGAGCCGCGCAATCTCGACTCCGTCCGCCGCGACCTCGCGCGTGAGCTCCACCTTCCAATCCACCCGGTTCTCGACATCCAGCGTGACGTCACCGAACGAGAACGCCACCGATGCCGCCAACATCGCTCCAATCATCAAAGTTTTCCTCCTTGCTTTTTTTCGAAATTCACTGTCACTCGAACATCACCTTGCCCCAGAGGCGCGGCTCGACGCCGGCCTGCGTGGGTTCGTCGCTCATGAGCGACGTCGCCTTGTTGCTCCAGTAGCTGCGCTCGACGGACACCGTGCCAGTCGAATCGCCTACGATGCGCCCGAAATCGCCGCGCGTCTCGCCGAGGAGGTCGACATTGCCGAGAAGTGCCAGCGGGATAACAGCGCGTAGCGTGCAGTGTCCGCGACCTTCGTAGGTCCATGTGGTGACAGACGGCTCTACGGAGACGGACGAAACCTTGAGCTTGCCGACTGGAGACTCGAACGTATGCGCGTTCTTCGCGCTTTTTGCGCCGACGTAGTCGTATTTTACGCAAACCACCTTGCCGCCAACCTGTGCGAAGAGAAGCCGTATGTCGCCCTTCGCTCCTTCCCTACGGTCTGATTTCGCCTTAGACGACGTCTGAAGCATCAAGTCGAACGCACCGCCTGTCTCGAAATACGTCGTTGGATCCTTTCCGCCGTTCTTCATCGGCTGGCCATTGCGTTTGCAGGTGTATGCATAGTATAGATACGTGCCGTCGTGCGCGAGACGGAACTTGTCGCCCGCTGGTCCATCCACCAGTACGCCGGCGCTCCAGACCGCCTCAGGCGGACGTCCGTTCTTGTCAAGCTTCTGCGGCGCTGTCTTCTTCACGACGAGCTCCGGCGGCTTGAACGAACCGAACGCCGCGTCGGCCTGCGACTTCTGCGCCGCTACAAGGGACTTTGCGGAAACGGTGAACTTGCCGCCCTTCAGCCGTCGCGCGCGCTCAAGTCCGCCGATCTCGATCACCGACGCATGCGTCTTGCCGCAGACGATCGCGAGCGCGTCGCGACCGTCGAACTTCGTACGCTGGAACTCGCCGAGGAAATGCTCGTCCTGCATCGAGGTCTTCTTCAGTGTGTCGGAGTCGGGGAACTGCGGATACGACCAGTGAAGCCCGCAGCGCTGGTCTTGCATGAGCTGCGCGAGGAAGATGCCGTCAGTGGTCATCAGATACGCGCAGCCGAGATTCGAGTTGAAGCAGACGATCTCGCCGATGTCGTCGTTGAGCTTCGTCGCGCCCCAGAAGCGCGTGGTGCCGATGAGCTCGCCGAGCTTACGACCGGACTCCGACGTCTCGTGGCTGTCGTGGAGAGACGGCCAGCGGTTGCGGTAGCGGAAGTTTACCTTGCCGTCGGGGGCGATTGACATGAGCGGCTTCGAAAGCGTCAGGATATTCCCCTTCATGTCGACGAGGTGCGAGCTTGCTGAACGCTGCTGGTGGTGCGCGGGAATGAACGGTGCTGGAATCGGCTCGCCCAGATGCGCGTACACGGGATACCCCTTCTCAGTGAAGCGCTCGGGCGTGAACTTGACGATCTTCGACCCGTCGCATCCGAACGCGATTTCAAAGTTTTCGTTCACGCGGTTGACCCAGCCGGTGCCGAGCCCTTTCACATGTTCGTCTATTACACATTCGTCGGCGGTGATCTTTCCGTCGTCGTTGAGGTCTGTCCACGAGAAGGCGAAGTTCTTCCCCTTGAACTCGGGCAGCTTCGATGCGAGGAAGTTTGCATTGCCCCATGCCGCGACAGCACGCGCGCGGTCGTTCTCGTAGACGTAGAGGATATTCCCGCCGTTTCCCATCACATTCTGCTGGTCGGTGAACCAGAGCTTCCCCTTCGCACGAAACGCGTAAGTCGGTACGCCGCCCCACGGACCGCAACCTTCCTCGCCCGGACGGAAGAAGATCCGCGCGGGACGGTACTTGCCGTCCGTCCCCTTCGTGAGTTCGAGATACCCCCAGAACGCACGGTTCGCATCATCAGGGTCGAGCGTTCCGCCGCCGCCGTAGTTCGTGGGGCCTACGACAGATTTTTCGCAATGGCCGGTTTCGACGTTCCAGACTCCAACGCGCTTCGGCTGCTGGCTCTGCTCGCATATCCAGAGCCGCCCGTCGGGACCGAACTCGATGCCGAACGGATCTTCAAGCGTGTCTTCGTTCCACGGACCTACCGGACGCCTCCCGCCCTTGCCGAGCGTACGGATCGGCTTAAGGTCGCGTCCATAGACGGTCACGACATGCTTCCCGCAGTCGCCTACGGCGAAGACGCCGTCTTCGCGCACAGCGAGTCCGCCGGGGTTTTCTGCCGCGTCTTTGAGTATGGTTTTCAGTGCCTTCGTCTCTGGATCAAGTCGCACGACGTCTTTGTCGCTCCAGAGCAGCAGCTTGCCGTTCGGCATCTTCCTAATCTGCCCGGCCTTGGGTACTGGAATCGTGTCGAGCGGCTTTTCCGTCTCGGCGTCCGCCTTCTCCGAGAAGTCCCAGACGTTTACCGCGTCGCCTTCGCTGAAATAGGCCTTGTCGCCGATCACGGCGAAGGACTGCCCTTTCGCCTTCGTCTTCACCCCGCCGAGCTGATCGGTGCGAGAGTCTACCTTTTTGACGCCGTTCTTGAAGCCGTAGTAGATATCGCCTTCCGCAGCGGACGTGTAAGGCGTGTTGAAGACCCAGTGCCGCGTGCCCCAGAGCTTATTGAGGTCCTTGTCGCACTTGATGAGTCCGTGCGCCGCCTCGCACATCGCGGTGATGTACATGAAATCGCCGACGCGCACGATCGACTTCGGCGCAAAATGGTCGGCGAGCCATCCGCCGCCGCCCGAGCGGGCGTTGTGCCACGGCGTCTGGCCGTCTGGCAGCGGCGTCGGATAGAAGCAGCCGCGGTAGGTAAGCGTGTGCTCGGGAATCCACACCGCCCGATACGTGTATTCACCCGTTCCGAGTTTGCTGCCGTCGATCGTGTCGCGCATATCCCATTCGACTGTGCGCGCGCCCTTTTCGAGCGGTTCCGGACTGACCGCGCTGCTCACGATCGCGCCTTGCGCGTCGCAGACCTGGATCGACACATAGCCGCGTTCCGGCACATCGACCGGTATCTCGACGGCGAAAGACACGAACGAAACGACGACGAGAACCGACGAACAGAAGGGAACAATTGAGTGTTTTTTCATATCGCAACCATTGTATCAAGTACCAACCCCTTTACGCAACGCAATTCGCTTATATTACGCAAATTAAATCGCTCATATTGCGAAGGTTTAAACACAGAAAGAATAGTCTTCCCGGTGATCGTCATGCGCAAGACAGTCAAATGGCTATTTCGCGATGTCGCACTCGCGTTTGAAATCGCGGCCTTCGTACTTTGGCGGAACATAGCCGTGTTCGGATCCCTGGACCCAGACGATGGACTTGTTCCCGGGAATGGCATTGTACAGCTTGGCAAGACCCATCGGCGGACAGGTGTAGTCGCCAAGTCCGGCTCGGGGAATGATGGTACGGCAGGTCTTCGGGATGCGCTTCGCCCACACGACGGCATCGTAGTAGGCAATGCCTTTCGTAAAAGGAATGTACCATCCGCCTGAAGCGGCCTTGTAAGCGTTGCGGACATCGTTCATCACCATGTCGCAGCACCATGTAATGCTCGAATCCGCACGGGTCACCCCCTCGCCGCAGGCCGCCGCCCAGATGGTCTGAAGCCCACCCTGGCTGCCGCCAGAGGCGTAGAGATCCTTTCCGTTCCAGCCTTTGCACGTCTTCAAATACTGGAGAGCGCGTTTGACGCGCAGGACCATGCCGTTGAAATACGCCGTTTCCGGATCCTTGTTCTGCTCGGGGTCGAACGCGTAAGTCTTTCCGTTCGAACGCACTTCCCATCTGAGCGCCTTTGTGTCGGCATCGGTCGCGCCGAATTCGACGAGCTTCAGTCCGTGCGCATTGATGTTCAGGACGATTTCGCCGTCGCTCACCCATGTCGGCGCCTGGTGAGTGCACCTGTCGGCGCTGTAGCCATGCGTCTCAAGGCGGCATGGGAAAGTCGCCCCTTCGTCAACCGCCTTGGGAACCGAAAGATATCCGGTGACGGGCCTCAGCCCGGCGCAGTCTATGCGCACCGCAAACAGCCGGGCCTTGGAATTGCGGCATGGAATCTCGATACGCTCGTCGCGGATCGGCACCTTGTCAAGCCGCGCAAACTGGCGCGCCCAGAATTCATCGAAGTCCTTCGGCTCGACGTCCGGCGAAAGTGCGAGCGAATCGACATCCACCCCCGCGCCGCCGTCGAAGAACACGTTCTTTTTCCTCTTCTCGAACTCGTTCATGGCTTTCCTGCCTTCGGGCGTCGTCGCATCGCCCGTGAACGTCTTGACGACGCGCTGGCGATCTTTGTCGACGACATACGCATCGAGCCGCACGAAGCCCGGCCTGTCGAGACTGGTCTTGTACACGAAAGGCTCTCCGGTGAACGGCACTTCGCCGCTCTCGAGTTTTCCGTAATCATCGGTGCGCTTCCACGAAAGGAAATATTCGCCCTCCGGAATTTCGCCTTCGACGCCTACGGGCTCAAGTGTAAAGACCATCTCCTCGTTCGGACCGTACGAAAGCGGATCCTTGTCGGTAGTGCCCTTTATCCAGGCGTTGTCCAGTACCCCAGCATGCAGATGACAGGCGGCGCATGCAACCGAAGCATATAAAAGAATTTTTTTCATAGTGGTATTATATCATATCGTGAAAACGTGTGCATGCGTACCGATTACAACCACGCTCCAACCACTCGCAAAAGGATTCGTGAGGCGGTGGCCGAAGGCTCCTCCTCGGGGAACCCTCGGCGAATACGCCGTATCCCCTCGCTCGGACCTTCGCTCCCCCGCCTCACTGCCGCCGCGTCCACAACACGCTGCCGACGCTACAAGACGCTATACGACTCTATTCCGCCACAGCCGCTTCGCGGGGATTCTGCCCGATTCCGTGGTCATTCAAAGGGTTGAAATCGCGGAAAGCCCTGTAAAACGCGCGTTGCGCGGGGTGTGTCCCTCGTCAGTTCACGCCTTACCCAAATTCAAGTTTTGCCCCCTTGCGTGCGGCAGGAATGTTTGGTACTATACCAACATACACCCGCCAAGACACTGCCGAGGCGGCGCAAGGCCGGGGCAACCCGGCCTTAGCACTTTCAAGGACACAATAAGAGTTAACGTATACTTTTTCGCAGTAGGTTCATTTCGCTCCGGCAAGCGTTAAAACGAGAAACGGGTGCCGAGCGAGAAGATCAGGTTCTTGTCGTAGTCGTATGTTGGATTGTCTCCGCTTAGGACGCGGCGATCAAGCGGAAACCAGTATGTCGTCTTGAAGTAGAACCATCGCCATGAAAGACCAAGCGCAAACTCGCCCGCGCTCGCGCCGCTCTCCTTGTCTGCGTTCTCGTGGCTGTAGTCGACGAACCACGTGTTTAAGAGTCCGAACACCTTGAAGTCCTCCCAGACCTTCCATTCATCGTTCAACGAAAGCAGCAACTCCACTCTCCCCTTCGTCGGACCATGGAAGCGGTACCACAGCGAAACTGTCGGATTCAGGAACGTCTTGTACGTCACGTCAAGAATAGCGGCGTCGCTCGGATCCTT
Source organism: uncultured bacterium (assembly GCA_902775595.1). Taxonomy (GTDB): domain Bacteria; phylum Verrucomicrobiota; class Kiritimatiellia; order RFP12; family UBA1067; genus UBA1067. Next base: position 22,705 of record CACYNF010000024.1, read on the forward strand.
CCCTAGAGCCGAAGGGAACGTCCAGCGAAACCACCGGGTTGTCAGTCTAAAGTCATCTTCCAGCCCTACGTAGCGGCCCCATTTAAACCCGGCCGTGGGATCAAGCTCAACCCATTTCCCGGGTTTCTCCCTTGGATAGCGATCCGTATTGGATATCGAGAGTTTCCCCACACACCCGACGAACGCTGGAATCGTCGTATCCAAGGCGCGAAAGTCCGAGAGAAAACCCCTCATGCATGTCACAGGGGCGTCATGTATTGTACGCCCCTTTGAGACACAAGCGGAGTCCAGTGACCAATCAATGCGCCCCTTGAACGCAGAAATCTCCTCGGCTCCTTGCGGCATTGCGACCGTCGAGGACAACACAATCAGCGACACAACGCTCAATCTTGGCAACCGCCACGCCATGGATTCCAAGCACTACTCCCTGACGAGCGCAACGGCAATGACGGCGGGGAAGTTGGAACCTTTCTTGCCAATAGTCACATGCCGCGTGCCATTAGCGGAGAAATCCTCGATGATATAGTCCTTGGAGCCCTTCTTGGCCAGCATAACTTCGACGCGTGCGCCTGGAACATCCTTGAACTCGACATGTATCGTTCCGTTGGGAAAGATGGAATTGCCAACCCACCGCACTGGTTCGCCATCGACAAGCTCGGGATATGCACCATGCATCTGTCGGTCAATGCGGTTGTCGTCATATATGCCGCCTGGCACGACAAAATCGACAACGGCCCTGCGCGCCTTAAGCTTCGTACGCACATTCGCCTCAGCGGCATACTCGGTGAGAAATTCGCGACACAGCCATCGGAGCGGAATGAAGTAGACACGGTCGAGATCTTGTCCAACTGCTTCGCTGTGTCGGACGTTCAGCCCGTCTATGCCGGAGTCTGGATTTGTCATCATGGCCGATATCTCCGCGTCGGCGTTCGCAGCGGCAGCCGTCAGCTTTCTCGGCACGTCAAGTCCTGAATCCATGTCATCAAAATACGCAGCGCCGCAGCGGATGAACGCACGCGTCGCACGTGTTGCCTTTACCGCAATCTTCCATGCCCGCTCCTGTCTCGCATATTCTTGCGGGTCAAGACGCCCCTTCAGGGTTTCAAGGAGCTCAAGCCCTTCGTCCGCCAGCGCAACGGAACGGTCTTTGTCGGCGAGAAGCGCCGCACGTCCCGGCGTCCTTTCCATAGCCCTAATTCCCCAAAGTCGTTTTGCCATATGCAGGTCGTATCCGTCCCTCATTACCGCGAACATGCCGCCGGCCTTCAGGAATTTGAAACTCGGCGCGACGGGATGCTGGTGGAACGTGACGTTCCCGTCCAGGAACTCCATCTTGGTCACCATCTCGTAGCTCATGTCGGAAAGGCGAATCATTTCCTTCTCGCATCCCGCCCAGCGCCGCGCCGCCCATTCAGCCTTGACCGTCTCAGGTGTCGCCGCAGGGTCTGCGATGAAGCGCATGTAGGCGTAGAGATTGATTTCCTGTGCAGAATCGAAGATCACATTGGCGATTCTGTCAATGCGGACAACGTAGCGGTCGGCGCTCGCTTTCCGCGCGTTTTTCACATAACGGTAGATGGTATCCACCTGTGCGCATGGTGGATAGCCCGCGCCGAGAAACTCGCCGATACAGTCGCACTCTACGCCCAGCGTAGTCCCCGGCTCGCGCTTCAGAAAGGGATTGTCCGGAAGGAACGGACTGAAGTCGTAGGGCGTCGCCTTAGTCTCGATCTCGAAGCGATGGTCCTTAGCCGCCGCGACGCCGCCCGCGATGATGTCCTCGTAGTCCTTCGCAACGGAGCCGAACGACCTGAGCACGAACCGCTTGCCGCGCTTTTCGTGCTCCTCGCAGAAAACGCGGACGATCCTCTCGACAACCTTCGGCGGCGGATAGCGATCGGCGTTGGAGTTGTGGACGACGGAGAAATCCGCCTCGGTCAGCGTCAGCACGAAGCCGTCAAGTTCCGGCACGGCGTCGAAAGCCGCGCGCACCTTCCAGCGCAGATAGGACGCGAATGTCTCGCCAAGGAGATCGATCTCGCCGTCCGAATCCTTAAGGCCCGGCAGGTCTTCGAGAATGCCATCCGGCAGATACCCCTCGCGATGCCAGTAGTAGAGCTTCTTGCCGACCTTGTGCGCCGCGGCGATACATCCCTTCAGGTCTGCGCGCACCTTCCGAACGGCGCCTGCGTCGCGCCGTGCAGCGGCCGTCGGATACGGCTCCATCATGAGAAGCCCGTCCATGCCGCCCATGCCGGAATGGCACGTGCCGCAGACCTCGAACGAATCGACGCCGCCGTACTCCACGGCCTTGTTCGCGACCCGCGCCATATACGCAGGATCGAGTTCAGTCGGATGCATCACGGACCACGTTGTCTCAGGTCGCGCAGAGTGCGCACCCAGCATGGCGGCAAAGCAGACGAACCCCATTGTCAAAGCAGCCGTCAAGAGCAAATAGCGGGCCTGATACATGTTTCCAAACTCCTTTCTTTCAGACATTCAGTGCCGCTTCGTCCCTCCTGACGTCCCCCATTGGCATGCGGGCGATGTCTATGTCGGCAATTCCCTGCGGCTTTGCCGTCCGCCACGCGCCACGCGTGAAATCGGGGATGTCGATTGACTTCGACCTGCTTCTGACTGAAGTCTCCGTCAGCTCGCAGAGGCAGCTCGAAACCGCGAGATCGTAGACATCCATATCGAGCGGCAGTCCGTTCTGCAGACAGTACGCCCAGCGGAGGTCCATGATGAAATCCATGCCGCCGTGTCCACCGACCTTCTGGGCGATTTCACCAACCTTCTTCCAGAGAGGATGCGCGTATTTCTCGCGCAGCGCCTCGGCATCGGCGTCTTTCATAAATCTGTGAACTCCCTTGCCCACCTCCTGCTCGAAACCCACCTTGAATACCGTCGGTTCGGGTTCATACGTGCGCCAAGGCATGCCCCACCAGATGCCTTTTGTGCCGGAAAGGAGATTGACGCGCGTGTAGGGCCGCGGACTCGAGACGTCGTGCTGCACCATGATCGACCTGCCGCGCTTCGTCCTGATGAGCGTTGTGTTCATGTCGCCCATCTCCATCACCGGATCGTTCCTGCGCGGATCATCCGCATCCATCGCATACCTGCGGTAGTTTTCGCAGTTCGCCTGCTTCGACTCGAGCGAAACGAGATAGTCGAAGGCGTCGCCGCGATTGATGTCCATCGCCTGCATGATCGGCAGAAGCCCATGTGTGGGATATCGGTTTCCCTTGTGCTTCATGTTCTCGTCGTAGCGCCACTCCCATTCGCCGTTCTTGCCGCCTGTCGAGCAGACGACGCGCAGATCGTGGATGTACGCGCCCTCCCCGTGGATGATTTCGCCGAGCATGCCGAGCCTTGCGAGATGCAGTCCAAGCAGCTCCATCTCACCGTAGCAGCAGTTTTCAAGCTGCATACACGGAATGCGATGCTTCTCGCTCGCCTCGACGAGCTCCCAGCATTCGTCGACCGTCAGTGCGCTCGTCACCTCTACAAACGGGATCTTTCCGCCAAGAAGCGCGCGCAAGGCAACAGGTTGGTGCAGCGCCCATGGCGTCGCGCAGTAGATGACGTCGCAGTCTCCAAGATCACACAGATTCTTGTACGCCTCTTCGCCGACATATGGTTTGGGAACGACCGGATACTTGTTCGCCTTGAGCCAGTTCTGGTTCAAAGCGACGCGCTCCGGTTTCTTGTCGCACAGCGCGACAATCTCGACACCAGGGAGCATCGAGACGCGATGGACGGCGGCGGTGCCGCGACTCCCGATGCCGACAAAGCCGACACGGACGCGCTTCATCGGCTTGAGCGCATAATCCTGCATGACTCCACCCTCGCCGAACCCGAGACGGTTCAACCGGCAGCCGGCTGCCACCGCCGCCACGCCCATCCATGCCGTGCCCCTCAAGAAGTCGCGACGGTTCAATCCTGTCTTAACGGCAGTCATGTTTTCCCCTCCTGAAATTCGCTTTCGACATTCGCCAGATTTCCATTGCCGCGACGAGCGCGGCAACTTCAAACAGCGCCAGCACGAACGACGCCGCCGACGACGGCAAGTACGCGACAAGTCCGTCACCGAAAAGATGTGCCGCCGTGCGCAGCACTGGAGCGAAGAAATGGGAAATAAAATATGCCGAGAGCGCCATCCGCCCGAAGAAGAGGGCAACGTCAAGCCCCCTGCGAAGCATCAGGATGTCGTTCACTACGTATAGAGCCGCAAGCGACAGAACACACCAGCCCATAGCCTCGGCCGTGAACGACAGCGTGAATATCGGCTTGATGCACGGAATCCAGATTTCGCTCACGAAGCCGACCGCAAGAAGCGCAACGCCGTATATGGCAAGTTCGAAGGCCCTGTGCCACTTGGCCTTGTCCGAAACGATAATCTTCGTAGCGTGATAACCAGCGAATGTCATCGCGGCGAACATGAGGGATGTCGAAAACCACGTGTAGTGGCTGGGCTTTACGACCCATGCGCTGCCCTCCGGCAGAACAAAAGCAAGGATGGCATGGTCGATCTTGAAGGCGACATTGTCGAACTTTCCATAGCCCCCTAAGGCCAGGAGCGCGGTGTACGCGACAACCATGACAACCGGCGCGGCAATCATCAGCGCGCGCGCGCGGAACGCCATCGCCGCAGCGACAGCGAGATATCCGACGGCTATGGACTGCAATGTGTTTGAAAACGGCGACATCTGAAGCGGATCAAGCGTCATCCATCGGCCCTGGACAAGTCCGCCAAGCACCCATAGAAGCAAAACACGTCCCAGTACATGCCGCCAGAAAGTACCGCAGCCCTCCTTTAGCCGGCGTTCAAGTGCAAGCGGCATCGCCGCGCCGCACATGAAGATGAAGAGCGGCATGATGATGTCCCAGAGCGTAAAGCACTCCCATCCATGGTTGAACTGCCGCATGAACCCGTCCGGAAAGCAGCCCCATCCCTTCTGCGCGGCGCACACGAGCGGTCCTGCGACAGTCAGCAGCAGCATGTCAAGCCCGCGCAACACATCGAGGGAGAAAAGCCGCCCTGATGCCGGAAATGTCACATCCGCATTTTTCATAATTCCTGCCTCGATTTTCACAATTCTTTCCCCTGTATGCCACGCATTCAATCGCGACTCCCGTTAGGATCCGACAAAAACCGACTGTTTTTCAAGCTCGCGGCGAAGTTCAGCATAGACGATGGCCCGAGGAGATATGTTCTTCTTCGCGGAAAGCGCCGCCGCAACACCGGCAGCCTGCCCAGTGACAAAGCAGGGGCATATCAGGCGGAATGTATCAATGGTGTCGGGCGCGCCAATCATACGCCCTGCGCAAAGGACATTTTCGCATCCGACAGGAACAAGCTGCTTGTACGAAACAGGAAAAGCCGCATGGACGCCATCAACGCCAAACCAGCCGATGGCATCTTTCGGCGCATAGTCCGGCCTGCGAATCTCCGCTCGATCCGTAACATACTCGCACTCAAATATCCTCGTGGCGCGAGGCCCGATCTGCGAACATGTGTTGGCGATGTACACCTCTTCCCATCCAGGGGTATTCTGCATTTTCTGGACATGCTCAAACCAGTATTTGCGATGGGCAACTTCCGCAGAGGAAAGATCGCGCACCGACAGTCCGTCGCCCTTTGGCCCAAGTCGCCCCGCCCAGGCTGAAGAGGGATTGCCTTCGTTTCCCCTTGTCGCCCAGTATTCGTTAAGCCCATAAACATCCTTCTCCACATTTTCCGGCGGTTTCTTCGCCGTGATGCGGTCCATGTTCGCAAGCCGTGCCACAAAACCGATGCCATGCGTGATCTGGCGGTATTTCGCCCCGGCGGAGAATGCGATGTCACCATCGCCGGTACAATCGACGACCTGCTTCGCGAGAATCGCCTGAAGCCCCTGCTTGGACTGAAACACGACACCTATGGCCTTGTCGCCGTCCAGAACCACATCGACCCCGTATGCGTGGAAGAACATCTCGATCTTGCTCTCGGCTACCATCTTATCCATGAGATACTTCGCCGCCTCAGGATCGACCGTCGGCTGCCAGTGGCCGCGCGAATGGTCGTCATCGAATCTTGACCACGAATAGCGCCTGCCGAGACTTGACGCGCGGTCCATGAACTCCTTGCATATGCCGCGCGTGACGACTTCCCACCTACCGCCTTCGTCGCAACGCGACGTTGCAAGCATGATTAGCACCATGCCGTTCGTGAAAAGCCCGCCAAGCGAACCGGCCCTCTCGACAAGAGCGACCTTCACGCCCGCCCTCACGGCAGAAACGGCCGCAGCGAATCCGGCGGGGCCGCCGCCGACGACTACGACATCGGTTTCATGGAAGAGCGGCACTTCTCGCGCAGGCATGATAATCTTTCCGTTCTCCATCCGGCAGCTCGGGCCGTCCTCGACCGTGTGTCCGATGGGGAATATACGCTGCCCGAACCACACGTTGTCAGGATCACCGACAGAGCCTTCAGGCAGCTTCTTCACCGTTGCGACATATTCGTCGCCAAGCGCCGCGCCAGACACGCCGGCTACACCGAGCAGCCCAAGCTTCTTCAGAAACTCGCGTTTACTTATCTGCATGACATGCCTCCTTGCTTACAACTTTGAAACTGCCGTGCTCGATGCCGCCCAACATATGCCAAGTTACCGCAAGCCGGCCAAGATCGTCGGCTTTCCCTGTCGCTGCAATCTTGCGAACACCGCATTTGCCGAAAAGAGGCTCCACGTTATCATTCGTGAAGCGCCATTCCGTAATCTTCCATCCGCCATTGCCGACTTGAGAACAGCATCGCCGCGCCGTAGCCTCCATCCGCCGTCCACCGCCACGATTCTGGCTGCGTCCATCCCCTCGAAGACTTTTGGATGCGAATCAGAGAGAGGCAGCACAAGAGACGAGCATTTTCTCTTCAGCTCCATCTGCGCCTCACCGTCAGGAGGCAGAGAACAAGCGGCAAAAGCCGGAAGAAGGTGCTTCCAGATGAGATCCAACTCCCTCTGCATATCGCCAAGTCCCGCATTGACTGAAACAACAGCGTCTTCATATGGAAAAACCACCGTCAGCTGCCCCGACGCTCCGTCCGCACGGAACGCACCGTGCTGACAACGCCAGAACTGAAAACCATACCCCTGCGCCCAGTCGTCGCCGACGCCGATTGCCTTCGCGCCGACGACTATATCCTTCGACCGCGTCTGTTTCGACGTCGCAAGGGATATCCAATCCTCCGACAGGAGCCTCTGTCCTTCCCAGACGCCTTTCTGAAGGAGAAACTGCCCGAACACGGCGATATCGCGCGTCGTCATGTTCATCCCCCAGCCGCCGCAGGCAATCCCCATTGGCGATGTCGTTGACCACGGACTTGTCATGCCGAGCGGAACGAACAGTCGTTCGCGTAGGAAATCCATCAGCCTCTTGCCAGACCTCCGCTCGACTATCGCCGCGAGAAGATGCGTCGCGGCTGAGTCGTACTTGAATCGTGTACCCGGCGCATGCTGGAAACCGTTCGCTAAAATCGCCTTGACCCAGTCGCCAGCGGTGTCGTCGCGCTCGGCGTCCGTCCTGTCCGCGCCCATGTTCATAGTCAGAAGGTCGCGGACGCGCAGCTGCCGCAGATTGTCCGACAAGGTTCCTGGCAATGAGTCTGGAAGGAGATCAACCACCCTCTCGTCGAGGTCAAGCCTGCCGTCGTCAACAAGGAAGCCCACAGCGGTGGATGTGAAGCTCTTCGAGTGCGAATACAGCATGTGCGGCTCGTTCAGCGTGTCGTGCGGACGCCAGGAGCCTTCGGCGATAAGCTTTCCATGTCGCACGATTACGAAGCCGTGGAGAA
>CACYNF010000025.1 GCA_902775595.1 uncultured bacterium
TGCCTCCATTTTACGCATAGTGTCCAGTATTTGGCAAACGGGGTCGTCCGAAGCCTTGCCCGCCTTTGTTGAGAGTGTCCGTTATTATGGCAAACTGCGATCTCACGAACAATCGAACAATCACCATTGACACAACTACACCTGTGGGTGTATAATATTGCCGAAAAACTTCCATGTCGATGTCGAGGCATACGATGTTATCCGCGGATACAGGGCGGACGACAGCTATTTCTCCTTTGCGCAGGATTTCATCTCGGGCGCGATTTCATATCCGCAGCTTACGGCGGCAATGCGCCTTGGGAAACTTGGGGAGCAGATTGTCGTCAAAAGCCGCCGCGCGTTCTCGCGGCTCAAGTTCATCTCGGCAAAGGAGGCCGTACGGGAGGATTGGCTTGACGCGAAGGAGAGCAGGGACTCCTCGGCGCGGCGCGGCTACTTCGACGTGCGCAAGACGCCTTATCGTCTTGAAGATATCTCCATCCAACAGATAATCCAGGAAAGGATCGTGCCCGGTGATCCGCGCCTATGACGAATCCTATCTTGTCCATTCCGCACGTGTTCTGGGATGGATGCTCGACTCCGCCGTGAACCTGTTCGGCAAGGAGGTCGATGCCTTTTGGCGCTATTTCCTCAGCCGGTTTTGCGAGCACCTTGACGGACTCTACCGCGCTGCGCATCCAGAGTCGCGCCTGAAGGCCGCGCGTGAAATGCGCGGAATGACCCAGGAGGAGCTTTCTGCTGCGGCGAACGTTCCGATCAGGATGCTGCAGCACTACGAACAGCGGGTGAAGGCGCTCGGCAAGGCCGCTTTCGATACCGTGTATCGTCTTGCCCATGCGCTACATGTCCCTCTGCAGAGCATTGTGGAGCCGTCATGATGGACATGTCGCCTATCTGTGGAAATCATCTTTGGAAAGGAAAAACAAAAATGACATTCATGACAATTCTCGCGGCGGCGGTTGCCGCAGTTGCAGCGGCCGCGCCTCTGGCGGAATATCCGGGCGAGGTTGGGGAGAAGACCGGCTGGAAGTGTGTGGGAAGCGAGGAGGGGAAGGTCGTCTACATTCCCTTCGAGGGATACTACGAGTCGAAGGGCGGTCGAATCGAGTCGCCGCGCTTCAAGCTCGACGGCGAAATCGGCAAGAACCGCTTCTACCGCCTGACGTTCAGCGCGAAGTGTCCGGTCGACGGCTATTGGTGGGTGGACTTCTTCGACGCCGAAGGCAACCAGCTCCCCGACGTAAACAGCCGGCTCTACGCGTCCGACGACTGGACGCCATACGACGTGATGGTTCCCGCCCGGCCCGATGCGGCGTTCGCCCAGATCGCCTTTGTGACGAAGAAGGGGGCGCAGGCGAAGGACGTGTCGATGCGCCAGGCGTCCGTCGCCGAAGCGGCGAAATGGTGCAACGACCTTGCGGCGACGCTGCCGAAGCTTGACGCGCCCGACACGAAGGGCGCATGGGCGAATCTCCCGCAGACGCGGTCGAAGATTCTCTCGGGCAAGCCAGTGAACATAGTGTTTCTAGGCGACTCGATCATGAACGACACATGGTGCGGCAATGCCGTGGCGCTCATCCAGGGCGGCTTGCCAAAGGCCGATCTCAGGTGCTACCTTTCCGTTCGTGGCTCAACTGGATGCTGGTACTACCACGAGAAGGATCACTTCGAAGAGTATGTTGCAAAGTACAAGCCGGACCTTGTCGTGATCGGCGGAATCTCCAACTACGGCGGGCCGGCTTACCATTCGCTCAAGGAAGTCGAGGACTGCATGGTCGAGACCATCTTGCGCTGCCAGCTGATTGGCGCCGAGGTGGTCATATGCACACCTCCGCCGAGCTACGAGTTCCGGAAAGACGCGGCGGCGAAGTCGTTCGACCGCTCGCTCCTGCAGGAGAAGGACGGCTTCCTTTATCTTCAGCAGGAATACGAGCGCCGCGCGGCGTCGCGAACGGATGTGCAGGTCTGGGACCTTACGACGGCGCCCTGCGAGGCGATTGCTCGTTCCGGCAAGCCGCTCGACTGGTTCAAGCGCGACGCCGCCCACAACGACGACCGAGGCAAGCAGCTGATTGCCCAGACGCTTGCGGCGTATTTCAAGGCCGTCAAGAATTGAAGCGGCTGTTTCCGGGCGGGCGCTGAAACAGGCGCACATCCCCCGAGGCAAAGCCGAGCCGCTTCTTCCGCGAGTGGCTGCGGCGAAGGAGATGACGCTCGTTGGCCGGTTGGATTCATTAAGAGAAGTTGACATGTCATCTTCATGTCGTCTGCGTGCTTTTTGATATAATGGCTGCATGAAAAGAATTGCAACAGCCGTTTTTGCGGCAATGGCGTTAGCATCGGGCTGGGCAGATGCCGAATTTTCCGTCGGACAGTGGAGCGTCGTTTTTGCCGATGAAGGCGAACGACTCGTCATGGCCCATGCCGACGGTTTTGCCGAAGTCGCGGGGACGCTGTCTTTTGCAGGCCCCGCGAAAGTCACTGGCGCGGGAATGGGTGCGGACGACGCGACCGCGCGCTGGCGCGTCGCTTCCTCGCGTGACGGGTTCCCAAACCGACTCGCGCTCGTCGATAAGCGCGACAACGTGAACGGCTACATCACGTTCCAGCCGGACGGCGACGGCGTTTCGATGCTCGTCTACCACCGCACGGCGTTCGCATACGCGGGGACGCTCGCGTTTCAAGGCGAAGTCCGCTACCGTGACGACGCGTATCCATGTTCCATCACGCCGAAGAAGGGCGACCGCGTTCTATCCGTAAAGAGCGGTCTAGCCGTTTCGCTGGGCGACGATGCGCTGTTCTCTCCTTCTGCGGACGAAGCACTGCACTTCAAGGGTTTGGAGTTGAAAGCTGAAAGTGGAAAGTTGTCGGTGTCGGCGAAGTTGCGGATCGACGATGCGACGCAAAACTCGCTCTCGCTCAAGATCGCCCGGGACTGGTACAAGTCGCGCTGGGTGCCGAACTGGCGCGCGCCCGATCGCCGGCGTTCGCCTCATGCGCCCACCGGCTGGCTCAGCTGGAACACCTACTTCGACCAGGCCGGCTCGAAGGAGAATCTTGATGAAGCCCGTTTTGCCGCGAAGTGGTTTAAGCCGTTTGGGATGGAGATATGGAACATCGAGTCGTGGCAGGACAACTCGCCGAAGCTCCCCGTCTCGAATTTCCATAACATGAACCTCGAGACCTACAAGGTGCAGTTTCCCGAGGGTATGAAATGGCTTGCGGACGAAATCAAGAAGCTCGGATTCCGGCCGGGTCTCTGGATGGCGCCTTACGGAACAGGCAACGACAAGTTCTATGCCGAGCACAAAGACTGGTTCCTCCACGACAAGGACGGCAAGCCCATCCGCTCGTGGAACGGGAAGTACACGCTTGACCCGACTGCTCCCGGTGCGCTGGAGCATCTGACTTCGATATTCGACAAGGCCTCGCACGAATGGGGGTATGAATTCTTCAAGATCGACGGCATGTCGGGACGCGGCCCCGGCTACTGCGCACACCTCTACGAGAGGCCCGATATCCGCGCAGTCATGCACGATCCGAAATGCCCCAATCCGTTCGAGCGGACCGTCGCCGCGTACAGGAAGGGTATTGGCGACGACCGTATCTTTCTCGCCTGCCAGGGGCATTTCACCGGGGCGGAGGCGGGATATGCCGACGCCAGCCGCACGGGTGCGGACATCGTGCATCCCAACGAGCCGGTGAAGTGGGAGAACATTCTCCTCCAGGCGCGCTGCACGGTGAACCAGTTCTTTGCCCACGCGAACGTCTTTTGGTCGGACCCGGACTGCATGCTTGTTTCCCAAGCCGCCCTCGCGCGCGAACAGGCGCAGGTCGAGGCGACGGTCGTTGCGCTTCCGGGGCAGCAGACCTTCGCGGGCGACAAGCTCGCGGAACTTGCCCCGGACCGCGTAAGGTTGATACAGCAGGCGCTGCCGGTGTGCCCGACGCGTCCGGGGAAGCTCTATCCGATGTTCGGGCACCTCCCGGTCTGGGATCTCCACGTGTCGCGTCCTTTCGGCGACTGGCACGTTGTGGCGCTCTTCAACTGGAGCGATGAGGAGAAGGAGGTCTCCGTCGCGTGGGATGAGCTTGGCGAAGATCCCGACCGACGCTTCGTGGCGTGGGAGTTCTGGACGGAAACATACTTTGGCGATAAGAAGGGCAGTCTTTCCGCGGCAGTTCCGCCGCGCGGGGTGCGGCTCTTCGCGCTCCAGCCGCTTGCGGGCCACCCGCAGTTCCTCACGAGCGACCGGCATCTGACGCAGGGCGCGGTGGAGCTGCTCGGCCAGAAGTGGGATGGTTCGCGCCTCGTTGCAAAGATTGCCGCCGTGGGCGGATTCCCGCAGGTCGTGCGGTTTGCTGTGCCGAAGGGGTGGGAACTCAAAAGTGCAACGGCAGATGGCGTGGACGTGAAGACGAAAGAGGAGTGCGACGGAATGGTAGTGGCCGTTGAGCTTTCGGCTCCGCGCTCCTGTGACGTAGACCTGCGTCTTGACTTTTAGCGATATCTTACTCGATTGGCCTTGCCGCCTTGTTTCGGGCGAGGATTGAGCTCTTGCGGTCGTAGGCGAGCGCGTTTCCGTCGATGTCGGTGACGATTCCGCCGGCCTCTTCGACGATAAGCGCGCCTGCCGCATAGTCCCAGGGGGAAAGCGACAGTTCGAAGAACAACTCTGCACGCCCGGCCGCGACCGAGCACATGTCGAGCGCAGCGGATCCCGTCCGCCGGACGTCGATCGATTTCCTGAAATACGAGTAGGCGAGCTTGAAGGAGCGTTCGCTCAGTTCTTCGTTGTAGGGGGAAGTCCCGAAGATTACAAGTCCGTTTTCAAGCGGCTCCGACGAGACATGTATCCGCTTTCCGTTGCAGAAGGCGCCTTGTCCGCGCATCGCCGTGAACATCTCGTCGAGGTAGGGGTTGTATATTGCGCCAAGTTCAGCCGCGCCGTCGACTACGAGCGCGACCGAGATGCTGCTTGCGCGGAAATCCTTTATGAAGTTCGTGGTGCCGTCGATCGGGTCGACGATGAAGAACTTCCCCTTCGGCGAGAACTCCTGCGTGGTGCCTTCCTCGCCTATGAAATGTGCGTCGGGCATTATCTTCAGAAGCCCGCTCTTCAGCCGGTCCTGCACCTTCTTGTCGTAGTCCGTGACGAAGTTGGCGTGCCCGGCTTTCGCGTCGACATGCAGGTTGCGCCGGTCGGCGTCCTTGACGAGCTGGCCGCATTCGCGGACAAGGTCGATTATTGCCTCTATGTCGTGTTTCATGCATTCCCCTCATACGTGCCAGTTATTGTCTACCGCAATAGGATACCATATATTGCGGTCGTTTGCATAGCTTGAGACCGCGGTGCCCGCCGCGCAAGCGGGGTTAGCTTTTCGTAGCGAGCCAAGCCGAGCGTAAGCGAGCCGATCGGGTTCCCGCCCGCCGCAAGAATGACAACATGCCGATCGTCCTGTGCGATGGCGAGATTTATGTGCTTTGTCGAGTGTGGTTAAAGTTGATATGTCATTTCGCCATTTGGGACTTCGCTTTTGCTATAATAACGCCGTACAACGTGAATCAACCTTAAGATGGAGGGGCTGGATGAGGTCAAAGTTAAGATTAATAGCATTGTGCATGGCGCATGCGGCAAGCGCCCTTGCGGCCATCAACAACGGCGTCGCCGTGACAGCTCTCCCGGCGCAGGACGGAGACGGCGCGTATGTGTTCGGTAATGCGAGTTATGTGTCCCAGAACTTCTGGGACAACAATCTCGCGGCGGGAATTGCCTTTCCAGTCTGGGACGAAATCAAAGTCCCGTCTGGCTCCACGGTGAAATTAGTCGGAGGCGTTGCGCTCTCATCCCTCCCCGAAGGATGCACCTTAGACTTTTCAGGCTGCACCCACCTTCTCGTCACGGACGCCGCCGTGTTCGGTTCCGGGTTCACGGTTCCTGCGGGCATGACTTATCTCTTTGCTCCATGCGTGGTGACCGTGGACGGAACGACCGCGTCGTTCGGAAGCCTGGCAAACAGTGGCGTTATTGACGCGCCGATTGAGCTCAACGGAACGAACAATGTTGGCGCCGCAAAGGGGAACGTCGTCTTCAACAATGCCATGACGGGTGCCGCCACCGGGTACATGCAGCTGTCGGGATTCAGCCGTACCGTCACGTTCAACGGGGCATTGGCCTACGACGGCACGATTCGTCTGCGAGATTCACAGCGCAACCAGCGTGTCTTCGTCAATTCTCCCGCTGCGGAAGCAAGGATTGGCACTCTTGAGGGAAAAGATTGGGGAAACGACAAGTCGAACGAGACGCACGGTGCCCCTCAGCAGTTGATCTACACTCCGGCTTCGCCCACGCCCTGCACGCTGGTCGTGGGCAACTTCAACCAAAACGAGCTGGGTGGGCTGCTTGAACCGGACGAATCTGGGCATTTCCACTACCGACGTTGGGGCGTGCTCCTCTCTACATGCTCAAACAATACTATATGCGTCTCTAACATCGTTAGACACGGAGCGGTTCACCTGGTGGCCTGTTCGAACGGTTCCTATACCTTTGGCAACGAGCCGGCCTTCGACCAGGGTTTTGGCAATTTTGAAATCGTCCATCTCGGGAAAAATGCCCAAGGCCACGCGGACCGCTCCCCAAAATTCTATCCATCACCGAATGTGAACCTTAAGTTCACAGGGCGTTTTACTGGGAATTACCGTAGCACCGCGCCATCCTTTGACTACACGGGGGAGTCGAACACCGTCAACCGTGGCACACTCGACATGTCTGGTGCCGAATCCTACGAGCATGAGCACCAGCCGATTCTCATCACTGGGTATAGCCCGTGGAATTTGCCGCGGTCAATCAAAGTCCATCCCAATCTCGCCGCGACCACGACCAATATCGTTACCGACACGCGCTGGGTGATGCCGCTCGACTTCGGCACCGCCGACCCGGATGAAATCGACTACGCGCGGTGCGAAACGGACGCGATCCTGTCCGTGCCTGCATCCGGCACGGTCGTGGTTTCCAACGCGACCACCGCCGCCGGTGCTTCGATCATCCCCGGACGCTATCCGGTCATCACGGGAAACGCGGTGGTCAACTCCGCCGATGCGACTGGAGCCGACGCATTTGCTGATTGGACTGTCGAGCGGGCCGGCAGGTGGGGCGGGTATATCGTCGAGCTTGACAAGACGGATGCCGGTTTGTGGATGGTCGTAAAGAAGTCTGGCTTGGCGATTTTTGTTCGCTGATATGATTTGCTGCAGTACGACAAAGATTCTCATTTGCGCGCTTGCGATGTGCTTGGCCTTTGGCGCTGCAGTCGGGCGGCCCGTTGCAGTTTTCGATTTCGAAAAGTGGAACGATTCGAGAGACTGCCCTGCCGGCGAAGACTGGCGATGGGGCTTTTCGCAGCAAGGGACGAACGGCTTCGCGGTCTGCGAACTTTCTCAGGCTGAGTTCCATGACGGACGCGCGAGCCTCCACCTAAAGGATGCAAACAAGGGCAACCTCAACCATACGATGTGGTATCAGTTCACCCGGGACGAGGCGAAGTCGATGGGAGGGAAGGTCGTGCGCGCCTCGGCCTGGATCAAGCAGGTGTCCGCGTCAGACCCCCGGTCGGTCGGCATTGCACTTTACGCCAATGGTTCCGACGGCAAGTCGGTCTATGTCCGCAACGGAGTCGGAACGAGAGCTGCATCCGATTGGGTTTGCGTGCATGCGGCGGTGAAAATGCCGGACGAGACGAAGTCCGCGCGGCTTGTATTCAACTGCGCGAACGGCTATGGAAACACCGGTGAAATATATGTCGATGATGTTGTTGTTTCCACCGACCGGGGTGACCATCCAGAGCCCACGCTGCTTCCGCCGTCCGCCGATGCTGGATGGAACTTTTCATTGCCGGAGCCGGAAGACACGCCAGAGGAGTCCGCCTACAGGAGCGGATGGCGCGAGCAGCCACCGGCGGATGAGGACGGGAGGGCGCGCCCGAAGATCGAGAACGGGACGTGGTATATCGGCGACCATCCCGAGTTCTACATGGGCGTATGGCTCTACAACTCGGACAGGCAATGGGGGCCGAATGCAAATCCGCTCGGAATAGACCATCCGGCGTACACGATGCCGCCAGGCGAGAAGGTCTTCCGGGAGATGGGTTTTAATTCGTCGCAGATATCGGCGGCCCATTCTCAGATCGGCGCCGTCGTGAGGGGTTTCCCCCTGCCCCGGGAGAGCAAGCCTTCGCGCAAGGACTGGAAGAGCGATGATGCGGACATTGCGCGTTTCTTCAAGCGGTTTGGCGACATGCCGATGGTGCTCGATTTTGCGTTCGGGTACGACAAAAGATATCCGAAAGAGGCGCAGTCGCTTCTGGACCAGCGCAAGTCTGGCAGCGCGTGGCATGCGTTCGTTCCTTTCTGCCCACATGTCCCCGAGGGGTGGCGGTACTACCGCGACTATTTCCTCGGAGGTGCACGCGCGGCGATGAGGAACGGATGCAACGTGTTCCTCTACGAGCTTTTCAACGAATCGTCGTGGAACGACATGTGTCGTTCGAACGTGCAGGAGTTTGCGCGTGCGATGAAAGCGCGCTACGGCTCAATCGCGGCGGCGAACGAAAAGTGGGGAACATGCTTCGATGCTTTTGATGACGTGGCATGCCAGGTTGACTTGAAGCAGTTTCCCGGCGTTTGGTACGACTGGTGCCGGTTTTCGTCAAAGTCCTATTGCGGGCTGCTGCAGCGCGGCATTGAGACGATCAGGTCGGTTGACAGGCGCGGGAACGTCTATTTCACGGAACAGGAGTCCGGCACTCCGTCCGAGCACCGCGGCATAGACTACCGTGACGTTGCGGGCACGCTTGACGCGCTGGCCATCGAGGGCGGGTGGCGCTACGGTTTCGGCACAGGCTACAGAGCGAAGAGCGAGATGGAGGCGGTAGTTGCGACGAAGGGCTCGCGGCATTTCTTCAACTGCGACTTCTATCAGGCGCTCGCGAAAGGGCGCAAGCCGGTAGTGAACAACGAACACTACTGCACGCGCTTCGAGAACGGCAAGCGCGTTCCATCGCGACGGACCGATTACATAACCTCGCTCTGGCTCGAAGTCATGCACGGCGTCTCCGGAAGTTTCTTTTACGTGTGGGACAAGCGCTACTGGGAGGCGAACACCCCCGAGAAGGCATACGCCAACGTCGTCAATCCCTCCTACAAGTCGTCGTCGCTTCTTAACCCCTACAACGTGAGGCCGGAGGACCTTTGCGCGTTCAGGATGTTCATGGACGAGCTCGCGCCCTTCAAGGACAAGGTTCTCCCTTTCCCGCGGACCAAGCCCGCGACCGTCGCAGTCTTCTACTCGAAGGCGACAAGCATACAGCGCGATTCGCTTCCGTCCCTGAAGGGAAGGCCCGGCGTCTCTGATTGGTACGCAGCGCTTCTTCACGCGAACTTTCCGTGCCGGGTGGTGTTCGACGAGGATGTGTCGAGCCTCGGTCCGGAAGTGCAGGCGCTTGTGTTCCCGGCTGCGGCATGCTGCGCGACGAACGTGATTGACGCAGCCCGGAGGTTCCATGAGCGCGGCGGGCTTGTGCTCGCGGATGAAGAGGCATTCCGATTCGACGAATACATGAAGCCGCTGCCGGAAGATCCCGGCTTTGTCCGCGTGAACAATGCGGCTGCTGCCGTCGAGCGTCTTGTTGCGGCTAACGTCACGCGCTATTGCGTGCTGACCCCAGTTGATGGACGCGGCCCGATTTTAGCCGCCGACGTGCAGATTGTCGACAGAGGGGGCTTCAAACTCGTCTGCTGCGCGGCCATGGGGGAGACGTCCGCGCGGCGGGCGCGACTTGGGCTTTGCGGCCTATTGCCCGGCATCCAGGGGTTCGTTCTGGAGGATCCGGTATCCAAGAGGGTGTATCAAAAGGACGGCAAGAAGGTATGGACGGACGCCGATCTTGAAGATGGCGTGGAAATAGAGCTTCCTCCGCAGGAGCGGGTCCTTCTCGTTCTCAGGAATCCGTGATGCGAGAAAAGGGCAGAGGGCGGCGCGGAAGTCACGACGAGTTCATGATGGGAGGCGACCTTCTCGTCGCGCCGGTGATGGAGAAGGGCGCGGTTGCGCGCAAGGTCGTCCTGCCTCCCTGGAAATGGCTTGCGGACGACGGCAAGACGTACATCGGCCCTGCGACAGTGGAAGTAGTGTCGCCAATAGAGAGGCTGCCGTACTTTCTGCAAAGTCGTATGGCGCAAGTTTCAGAATAAAGGGTGCCTTTTTCGCGCCCTGTCTTTGATCCTGGCGTGCAGATGACGTCGGTGCTTAAAGTTGACATGTCATTTCATTGCGCCTGCGCGTCTTTTGGTACAATAGAGGCATGAAAAAGATTGTGATTTTGTTTTTCGCCGTTCTTGCACAGGCGGTGTATGTCTTTGGAGAGGGACTTGCGCGTGAACTGGAGCGGGAATGCGCAAAAGAGGGAATGTGCGTCCTTCCCGATGCGTCGCGTGCGCGGATCAAGGCGGTGTTCGAGAAGCGGATCGCGGAAATACGCGGGACGCCGAACATGGCCGTGCCCGTAGGTGCGGAGCGCCGGTATCTGTCGGAGTCCGGGAGCGACGCGGCGGACGGAAAGACGCCTGCCACGGCGTGGCGCACGACGGAGAGGCTCGAGAAGGAGAATCTTGCGCCGGGTTCGTTTGCCCTCTTCGAGCGCGGCGGCGTGTACCGCGGCGGATTCCGCGCGTCGAAGGGCGTCACTTACACGGCCTACGGGAAAGGCGCGAAGCCCCGCATCTATTCCTCGCCGGAAAACGGTGCGGATCCCGCGAAGTGGGAGCGCACAGATGCCCCGAATGTATGGCGCTACAAGATCGGCGAAAAAGACGTGGGGACGATTGTCTTCGACGGCGGCGCGGCGCACGCGATCAAGATAATCCCGGTGTACAACGACGACGGGACGTACACGCAGCAGTACGGCGGGCGTCCGTTCAACAACGGTTACAAGGATCTCGTCTGCGACCTGCACTTCTGGCACGACTACTCCGGCAAGACAGACTTCAAGCCGTTCGCGAAAGGCACGGGATATCTGTATCTTTACTCCACGAAGAATCCGGGCGAGCGATTCAAGTCGATCGAGTTCAACGTGAAGAAGCACGGCGTCGCGGTAGGCGGCGCTAACGACGTGCATATCGACAACCTCTGCATCATGTACGTCGGTTCCCACGGAGTTGGCGCGGGCACGGTAAAGGGGCTGCGCGTCACCAACTGCGAGTTCGGCTGGATTGGCGGCTCGATACAGTCCGAGCGGCTGTTCGGGCGGAAGTGGGCCGTGCGCTACGGCAACGCTGTTGAAATATGGGGAGGGTGCGACGGATTTACAGTGGACAACTGCTACGTGCACGACGTGTATGACGCGGGGCTTACGCAACAGATCAACGTCGAGAAGCCGGACGAAGCTCGCGACCAGCGCCATGTGCGCTACTCGCGCAACGTGATCGAGAACTGCAATTACTCGATCGAGTACTTCTTGTCGTTGAAGGGGGAGGCCAGGGTGTCGAACTCGAGTCGAATGGAGGATTTCGTCATCGAGGGCAATATCATGCGGAATGCAGGAAGAGGTTTCTGTCAGCAACGTCCCGACCGCGGCCAGTCGGCGCACATAAAGAGCTGGCGCAACGGCGCCAACCGTGCGACTGGATATGTCATCCGCGACAACGTCTTCGCGTTCGGCGACGAGATGCTCGTCGAGATTTCCTCTGGGCTCGCGAATCCTGACGGCTCCGACTCGATGCCTGAGATGAAAGGCAACGTGTTTATCGGCCGCGAAGGGCAGCGCTTCGGCGTCCTCAACCAAGGCAAGCCCGTCGAGCTGAAATACGATCGCAAGTTCGCCTCCGCCCTCGGTGCACGGTATTCCGGCAACGTATTTGCTTTGGCCGCGGCTGTGGCAGCGAATGTGCCTGCGAAGGTAAAGACTGTTCAGATCGCCGACGGCGAGAACTGGTGGGGTGCGGCGAACTTCTTCGGAACGAACATGCCGTTCACGGCGAAGACCGACCTCAAGATAGACCTCCGCCGCCGCAACTACTCAAACCAGTGCGCGTCGCTGCTCGTGTCCGACAAGGGGCGCGTCGTGTGGTCTGACGCGCAGTCTGAGATCGTGTTCAAGGACGGCCAGATTTCGATAGACGCCGATTCGCCCGTGTTCGTCGAGACCGCTGCCGAGCCGACGCTAAGGGGCGCGTACCGCCATGCGATGCGCAAGTGGTTCCCGCCGAGCGGAAAGTCGCCTGATGCCCGATTTTTCACTGCGCCGCAGCTAAACACATGGATCGAGCTCACCTACCATCAGAACCAGAAGGACATCCTTGCATACGCGAAGTCGATGATAGCGCACGGCGTGCCGCCGGGTGTGTTGATGATCGACGACACGTGGCAGGCCGGGTATGGCGACTGGCGCTTCGAGCCGTCGCGCTTCCCCGACCCGAAGGCGATGATGGACGAACTCCACGGCATGGGCTACAAGGTGATGCTGTGGATGTGCCCATACGTCGGCATGGACCTTCCGGCGTTCCGCCGCATCGCCTGGGGGCGCAACCCTGACGACGTGCGCGGCTATCCTGCGAAGGGTGGCTTCCTCACCGACGTCGGCGATGCCGTTCCAGGCGAAGGGGAGTATGGATTCAGGGAAAAGCCCAAGGCGTGCGGCTGGTGGAACGGATATTCCGCGTTCCTCGACTTCTCGCATCCGAACGCGAACGCGTGGTTCACGGAGACGCTTGATGGACTTGTGAAGGACTTTGGCGTGGACGGCTTCAAGTTCGACGGCGCGGACTTGGGCGCGTACAATCTCTCCGACAGAAGGGCGAAGGATCCGAAGGCGACAAGCGGGTCGCTCAACAACGGCTACTGCGCCTACGCGCTAAAGTATCCGTTCTGCGAAATCCGCAACACATGGCGAATGCAGCAGATTCCCGTCGTGGTGCGCCTCCACGACAAGATGCACGAGTGGCCCGCGCTGAACCGCATCGTCGCCGACATGATCGCGGCCGGACTCATCGGCCAGCCGTTCATCTGCCCCGACATGGTAGGAGGCGGCGACTGGGTCGCGTTCATCCCCGGATCGCCGTTCGAGCAGGAGCTATTCATTCGCTCTGCGCAGATACACGCGCTCTGTCCGATGATGCAGATATCCGCCTCGCCGTGGCGCGTACTCGATGAACGACATCAGGCAATCTTCCGCGACATCCTTGCGCTCCGTCAGAAGTTTGCGCCGATGATTGCCGCGCTCGCGAAAAAAGCCGGAGAGGACGGCGAGCCGATTCTGAGAAGCCTCGAGTACGCGTATCCCGGTCGCGGATATGCTGAAGTCCTCGACGAATTCATGATGGGCGACGATCTCCTTGTCGCGCCGGTGATGGAGAAGGGCGCGGTGACGCGCAAGGTCGTCCTGCCTCCCGGGAAATGGCTTGCGGACGACGGCAAGACGTACATCGGCCCGGCGCGCATCACTGTCGACGCGCCTCTCGGCCGCCTACCTCACTTTGCCTTCGTGCCTTAGAGGAAGGTGTGCTTTACGAACCGCATGGCGCGCTTGACGGCAGGCTGGGCGTGGACTTGTCCACCACGGCGCAGATGCAGCAGTCGCTCCAGACGTTCTCGGCCGTCTCGATCATGTCGATGATCGTGTAGATCGGGAGAATGACGCCGAGGATCATGAGGTTCCCGCCGACGCCCGCCATGAGCGAGAGCGTGAGGAAGTAGCACCCCATCGGAACGCCGGCGTTGCCGATCGCGCAGAGCGTCGCAATGACGCACCACGTGAGCATCACGGGGAGCGTGAGGACGATGCCGCACTCCGGCGAGTTGCGGATGACGAAGAGCGAGGTGACGAGGATGAACGCCGCGCATCCGTTCATGTTGATCGTGCAGCAGAGCGGAAGGATGAAGCGCGCGATCCACGGCTTCGCCTTCATGTTCTTTTCCGCTGTCGCGACGGTGACCGGGAGGGTCGCGGCGGACGACTTCGTGAAGAGCGCCATCAGGAGCGCAGGCGTCATCTGGCGCATCACCTTGTACCCGTTGACTCCGCGGAGGTAGCAGAAGAGCGGGAGGACGACGAAGAACTGGATGAAGTTCCCTCCGATGACGACGAGGACGTACTTGCCGATCGAGCCGACGACGACGCCGGCGGACATCTGCGCGGCGAGCTGTGCGGCGAACGCGACGATGCCTACTGGGAGCGCCCAGATGAGGCCCTTGATGAGCCCGAAGAAGACCTCCTGAAGCCCCGACAGGGCCCTGTGCAGCGTCTTGACGTTCTCGCTCTTCTTCCCGAGTATGGCGATGGCGACGCCGATTCCCGCGGAGATGAGCACGATCGCGAGGACGTTCCCGCTGAGGAAGGGGTTGACGAGGTTGTTCGGAATCGCGTTGAGGATGTGCCCGTACACCGTCTCGGGCGCGCGGGAGATCTGCGCCATCGCGTCCGCATTGTCCGCGACCGCCTTGACAACCCCCTGGTCGATCGTGCCTGGATCGATGACGATGAAGAGGCCGAGTCCGACAAGTGCGGCGACGAACGAGGTGAAGACGGTGCAGGCGAACGTCTTCGCGAAGACCTTGCCCATGGCGTTGCCTTCGCCGAGTGACGCCATCGCGGTGAGGATCGCGAGCGCCACCGTCGGAACGGCCACGAACTGGAACGCCCGCGTGTAGGCGGACGCGACGAAGTCCATGAAGTCGTTGAGCGGCGCGATGCCGAGAGCCCCAAGTGCCGCGCCTACGACGAGCGCAACCGTCCAGATGATCGCCTGACTGAATTTCATTGATGATTCCCTTCGCTTTGGTTTCCGCATAGTATACCAAATTTCCGCGATCCGAAGCGTCTTCCCATTGGTGTGCCTCGCGCTGCTGCCGCCTGTGCGCGGAGGCGGATTTTTGGTATAATGCGGCCACTATGTTCATCAATCTTGACAGACCGCTCGTCGTGTTCGACCTCGAGACGACGGGGCTCTTCCCGAAGCGCGACCGCATAATCGAGCTCGGCGCGATAAAGGTGATGCCCGACGGCACCGAGGAGGAGCGCTGCTGGCTGCTCAATCCCGGCATCCCCATTCCGCCCGAGTCGACGGCCGTCCACGGCATAGCCGACGAGGACGTGAAGGACTGCCCGACGTTCGCCGACAGCGCCGACGAGATATTCGCGTTCTTCGAGGGGTGCGACCTCTCCGGCTTCAACTCCGACCGCTACGACATTCCGTGCCTCGAGGAGGAGTTTGCCCGCGTCGGCAAAAACTTCGGCGTCTCGTCGCGCCGCTGCATCGACGTCCAGCGCATCTACCACAAAATGGAACCGCGCGACCTTACGGCCGCCGTCAGGTTCTACCTCGGCCGCGACCACACTGGCGCCCACGGCGCGGAGGCGGACACACGCGCGACGCTCGAGGTCTTCAAGGCGCAGATGGCGAAGTACCCGGGACTCCCGCAGTCTTCCGCTGAAATGGCCGAGCTTCTCTCGCCGCGCGACCCGAACGTGATCGGCCGCAACCGCGAGCTTCTCTGGCGCGACGGCGAGCTCTACGTCAACTTCGGCAAGAAGAAGGGCGAGAAGCTTCGCGAACTCCTCTTCCGCGAGCAGAACTTCCTCAGGTGGATCCTGAAGGGCGACTTCGACACCGAAGTGAAGGCCGTTGTCCGCGACCTGCTCGATAACGGGCGGCTTCCGGCCGCTCCCGCCGCAAAATGACGGAAGGGGCGTTCTTCCAGGACATCGCGCTCGTCATGGCCGTGGCCGGCCTCGTGGCGGCGCTCTTCTCGCGCATGAGGTGGCCGAAGGTCATCGGCTACATCGGCGCGGGAGTCTTGCTCAACAAATACACATGGGGCGGGAGCCTTCTTGTCGACTCGCAGTCGATCAACACGATTGCGCAGCTCGGCGTCGTGTTCCTCATGTTCTCGATGGGGCTTTCGTTCTCCGCGAAGGACATGAAACGGCTGCGCGGCGTCGCCGTTCCCTCGGCGCTGATCGACACCATCGTGATGATCTGGCTCGGGTACACGGTCGGTACGCGCGTCTTCGGCTGGTCGCTCGTCCAGTCCGTGTTCCTCGGCGTCGCGATGTGCGATTCCGCGACGACGCTTCTCGCCAAGGTCATCGACGAGGCGGGCTGGGGTTCGCGTCCGTTTGCGAAATACGTCCTCGGCACGTCGCTATGCGAGGACATAGTCTGCGTCGGCGCGATTGCCGTGGCGACAGGGCTCGCGAACGGCGGGGGGATGTCGGCTGGCGCGTTCGCCGCGTCGCTTGGCTGGCTCGCCGTCTTCTTCCTCGCGGTGGTCGTGATAGGGCTCGTCCACGTGCCGCGGCTCCTCGTGTCGGTATCCTCGCGGAAGGACAACGAGGCGCTTGCCCTGACGATCCTCGGCGTCTGCTTCTTCGTCTCGTTCCTCGCCTACCGCTTCAACTTCTCGCTTGCTCTCGGCGCGTTTCTCGTCGGCGTCATAGGCGCGTCCAGCGACGTGCGCGAGCGGCTGGCGGAGCTCGTCGATCCGCTCAAGTCGATGTTCTCCGCCATGTTTTTCGTGTCAATCGGCCTTCTTGTCGACCCCGCCGCGCTCTGGGCGCACGGCGGCGCGATACTCGTCGTCTCCCTCGTCGTCGTCGCGGGCAAGCTCTTCAACAACACGTTCGCCTCGCTCCTCTCGGGCGTCGACGTCAAGACCGCCGTCCAGAACGGGTTCTCGCTCGCGCAGATCGGCGAGTTCGCGTTCATGGTGGCGATCCTCTACGCGCAGCTCGTCGGCGACCCGTCGAACCCGATGTTCTCGATAGCCGTCGGCGCGTCGCTGCTGACGACGCTCCTGAACCCGCTGATGATCCGCGCGTCAGACCGCGTCGGCGACTTCGCGGAGCGTGCCCTGCCTGGGCGAGTCAGATCCGTCCTCGAGGCCTATCGCGCGTGGCTCGCCAAGATCGGCGCTGCCGAGGGGTCGCCTGCGTTCCGCAAACTGAAGACCGAGGTGTTTCGCATTGGCGTGTATGCAGTCCTGATGATTGCCGTTGCGACGATGTGTACTCTGCTGACGCACGTCAACTACAGCGGGGTTTCGCCGTTTTTCGCGTCGCACGCCAAGGTTTTCTTCTTCGTGCTCGCGCACCTTCTCTGCCTGCCGCTTTTGCCGCTTGGCGTCGCGGCTTCGCGCGGCCTCGCCGACGCCGTCTGCGTGATGCTCTGCGGCGAGGGAACGTCGCGTTGGCAGGTCTCCGTCCAGCAGGTGGTCCGCGCCGTGGTCTCCTTCGCGGTGCTCGCTTTCCTGTTCGTCGAGTGGGCGATGGTGTCCGTCTCCATCGCGCCGAGGGGCCCGACGCTCTGGGTCGGCATAGGGGTCGTTGTCCTCGTCGGAATCATCGGCTGGCGCCGATTCGTCAAGGCGGGCTCCCGCGCGACGAAGCGCTTCCACGACGCGCTTACCGCCGATGAGCGGCGCGAGAGCCTTGCGCGGACGATGGCGCTTGCGGTGCCCGAGGGCGTGGAGATACCGCTTCCCGCGACTTCGCCGGCGATCGGCGGAACCGTGGTGACTCTCAACATCCGCGCGAAGACCGGCGCGTCGGTGGTCTCCGTCGTGCGAGGGGGCGTTGTCGCACGAAACGTGGGCCCCGAGTGGGAGTTCCGCGGCGGCGACATAATCGTCGCGCTCGGCAACCACGCGCAGATCGCCGCGCTGAAGGACCTTC
Organism: uncultured bacterium; assembly: GCA_902775595.1. Lineage (GTDB taxonomy): Bacteria > Verrucomicrobiota > Kiritimatiellia > RFP12 > UBA1067 > UBA1067. The sequence continues at coordinate 17,725 of CACYNF010000025.1, forward strand.
TGGGGGTGACGTCGTGAAAAGGATACTGCTTCTCGTCTCCGCCGCCGTGTGCGCGCTGCTCGCGGTCGTCGCGCAGGTCGCGCTCCGCGGCGCGCGTCCCGCGTCTGCGCCGGCGATGACCGAAGGCGCGCTCGCCGCGTTCGGCGGGCTTCGCTCCATCGTCGCCGAAGTCGTGTGGTTCCGCGCCGACCGGCTGCAGGACGAAGGCCGGTATGTCGAGCTCGCTCAGCTCGCCTCGACGCTCTCGTACCTCGAGCCGCACACTCCCGAGGTGTGGAGCTACGCGGCGTGGAACCTCGCCTACAACATCTCCATAATGATGCCGACGTACGAGGACCGCTGGCGCTGGGTCAATGCCGCGATAACGCTCTTGCGCGACAAGGGGCTCGCGATAAACCCGACGGAGAGCGAGCTCTACCGCGAGCTTGCGTGGCTCTTCGAACTGAAGCTCGGCACGAATCTCGACGCGGCGTCCCCGGTCTACCGCGCGAAGTGGCGCGAGACCGTCGAAGACGCCGCGCGGCGCGGCGCATGGGATGAGCTGAGGATGGACAGGAGGGTGATGGACGAGGTTTCGAAGGCGTACGGCATGGCGGATGTCGCCGATCCCCTGTACTCCGCCGTATACTGGGCGCACATCGGCCGTGTCGTCGCGAGAAGCAAGGAGGATGTCGCGTTCCTGAACGAGATCATCCGGCAGTCCCGCGCAATCTATCGCCGTTCGCACAGAGGCGAACTTGACAGAAGCGAACATTGAATATTTATGCTATAATACAGTCATGATTACATTGGCTATCGCAATCGCCGTCGCGTTTGGCGGCTTCTCCGCGGCGTACTGGGCCGCGGATCTCGGCATCGGATGGAGCGTCTTCCTCGGCCTCGTTTCGTTCGGCGTGTTCCAGGGCGTCTTCGGCTTTTTCCTCCAGAGGAGGGTGAAGGGCGACATGGCGAAGGTGCAGGGCATCCTCGAGGCGGGGCAGAAGCGGCTCCAGCAGAAGATGCAGCGCTGGCAGATGCGCCCGCCGGGCTCAATACAGGCCGCCCAGAAGGAGATCGCCGACGACACGCGCGTTTTCGTCAAGGAGGCGCTCGCCGAGACCGAGAACCTCCGCAGGTACCGCCTGTGGGTGCCGATGATCGAGCGCCAGATGGCGACCGCGCAGCTCCAGCTCAACTGGATGATCAAGGACTTCAAGCGAGTCGACGAGCTGATGCCGAAGGCGATGTTCCTTGACCCGACTACTGTCGCGATGAAGCTCGCGCGCCAGCAGATGCTCGGCGCGGACATCGCGGAGATGGAGAAGGTCTACCGCAAGGGCGTGAGGCGGCTCAGGTACAACCAGAACGTCCTCCTCGCCGCGACGTGGAGCTGGATTCTCGTCAACCGCGGCAAGGTGGACGAGGCGTTCAAGGCGCTCACCGAGGCGCTGAAGAGCTCCGACGACGCGACATTGAAGCGCAACCACGAGTGCCTCATGAACAACAAGGTCGCCCACTTCAGCAACTCCGGAATCGGAGACCAGTGGTACTCCCTCTTTCTCGAAGAACCAAAGATAAAGGCGCAGCGTCCGCGCTCCGTCTACCGCTGAAAATGGTGAAGAAGGCGATTGTTCTTGCGGCAGGTTTCGGAACGCGGCTCAGGCCCTTCACCTGCGCGACACCGAAGCCGCTTCTCCCCGTATGGGGCGAGCCGATGCTCGCGCGGATGGTGTCGCGGCTGCGCGCCCTCGGCGTGGACGACATCGTCGTCAACTGCCACCATCTCCACGAGCAGGTCGAGGCGTGGTGCGCGGCGAACGGCTGCCGCGCGGCGTACGAGCCGGAGATACTCGGGACGGGCGGGGTCCTGAACCCCCTGCGCGAGTGGATCGCCGGCGAACCGTTCTATCTCGTGAACGGCGATATCGTGGTAGAGGGCTTCGATGGCTTCCGCGAGTCGCTTTCCCCGGGCATGATTGGCCTCTGCCTTGCGGCGGAGTCAGGCCCCCGCACGATCGAAGTCGAGCCCGAGAGCGGTTTCGTCACGAACTGGAAGAGCGACGACGCGGGTTTCCCCGGGACGTTCACCTACTGCGGGTTTGCGCTTCTTTCGCCCGACATACTGAAGTACGTCGAGCCCGGCGGGTTCTCGTCCATCGTGTCGGCCTACGAGAAGGCGATGATGGACGGGAGGTTCGTCCGCGCCGTTGCGCCGAAGGGCCTCCTCTGGACCGACGCCGGCACGATCGCGAGCTACATTGACCTGAACAGGGACGGCGAGGAGAACGCCTTCGCCGACATTCCGCAGGTAAAGGCCGCGCTTGAGGCGGCGAAGATCGGCGGGCCCGTCGAGTTTATCGGCGCGAGGGGCAGCGAGCGCGTGTTCTTCAGGGGGGGCGACTCGGTGATCGTCCTGTACGACGACGCCACGCGCGTCGAGAACGGGCTTTACGCGGCGCACGCGCGGTTCCTCGGGGAGAAGGGCATTCCCGTTCCGGGGGTGCTCGCGGATCTTCCCGAGATCAAGACGCTCGTCATGGAGAACGCCGGCGTCGAGCGAAAGGTGGCGCTTGCCGACGCCGTCAGGGTCGTCGAGGCGCTTGCCGACTTCAACGCCGTGGACGCGTCCGGGCTCGAGCTGACGGCGCCGTTCGACGCGGCGACGTGGAAGTGGGAACGCGACCTCTTCGCGAAGCACTGCCTCGGCTCGCGCTTCCGGCGCGAGATGGCCAAAGACGTGGAGCGCGAGCTGGAGAGGGTGGCCGAGGCCCTTGAGAAGGAGCCAAAGGCGCTCGTGCACCGCGATTTCCAGTCTACGAACATCCTGTGGAAGAACGGGAAGCCCAGGTTCATAGATTTCCAGGGCATGCGGTTCGGGCCCGCCGTCTACGACCTTGCGTCGTACATCTACGATCCCTACGTGAAGCCCCTCACCGAGCGCGAGCGTCTTGCGCTCGTCAAGGCGTACGAGAACCGTTCGGGGCGCACTGGTCTCGCTGCGGTCGTCCGTCTCGCCGCCGTCGAGCGGCTCGTCCAGTGCCTCGGCGCATACGGGCGGCTCTCGTCCGTCGGCCAGCCGCAGTTCGGGAAGTGGGTGCTTCCCGCGCTCCAGAATCTTCTCGCCGCCGCCGACGAGGCGGGGCTTGACGCCGTCGGCGCTCTCGCCGAGGACCTTATCGCCGAGGAGACGCGGCGAAGCCATGCGCACAAGGGCTGCTCGTGCGGACACGGGCACGAAGGGGAATGAACGCGATCCGCCAGTTCCTGCGCCGCGTCTGCCAGACGGGCGTGCGCCGACCCGGCTGCGTGAGAACCGTGGCCATGGGGCACGAGCGCGCGTTTCAGGCGTGGGACATCGGCGACGACACTTTCATCTTCGAGAAGGGCATATCCACCCATCTCGGCGAGAGGCCGAGCGTCCTTGTCGCGGAGAAGCGCGACCTAAGGCACGGCAAGGCGGGCCGAGTGTTCACGATGACGACGGGCAACCACTCCGTCGCGGCGTTCCCGCTCCTTGACGGTCGCTTCTGGAGGATATCGCGCCTTCCGTCCGCGCGGCGCGGCGATGTGCTCATGCATTCCATCCTCTGCGCCAACGTCGTGAACGGCACGATAGAGATATCGCAGCGCGACGTTCCGTCGCCGAAGCTGTACGCGGCGGACGGGTGGCTTATGGGCTCCGTCGGCTTTGCGATGAACGACATCGTGATGGGAGACAGGAACGAGACGACGCTCGCGCACTACCGCGAGCTCGGGCAGGAGTGGCGCGTGAAGCCGCTCGCCTGGACCGCGGCCGAGATGAAGGTCGCGCTCGCCGGGGCGAGGAAGCGCATCGCAACGAAGCTCAACTACTACCATTCCGCGCGGGGCGTCCACTTCCTCTCGTTCTCCGAACTGCGCCGCTTCGCGTCGCTTGCGCAGAGCGACCCGGGCGAATTCGTGCGCGGCATAAAGGAGCTCGTGTCGGTGTACGAGGGGCAGCCCTGCTCCTTCTGCCGCATGCCCAAGTACCGTGGCCACCACGAGATCGAGCTTTTCGGGCTGAGGCGCGGCGTCGCCCTCGAGAAGCTGATACCCGAGCTCGAACGCCTCATGGAGTCGGTCGCGCTCGGCAGGCTCGGGCAGCTCGGCGTCATACAGAAGACGCAGGAGGTCCTTTCGCTGTACGAGTCGCTGCTGACGCGCCCCGAGTTCGCCGACGAGACGTCCGGCGCGTTCGTCGAGACGATGTACATGTACATCACGGGCGAGATCTACGCCGTCGCCGGCGAGGGCTCGACTCCTGCGTTCGACGACCGCCGCACGGCGCTTCCGGGCGCGACTTATGTCGGCGGCCGTGCCGTAATGCACCCTGGCGCGGACGAGCGCAGCGAAGTGCTTCTCTCCAACCTGCGCGGGCTCATGTCGAAGGACGAAATCGTCGTCTATGCGAACGTCTACGAAATCCGCCAGGCCGAGAACGTGCCGATCGGGAAGGGCAAGACGCGCGAAATCGTTTACAAGACGAACCGCAGCCCGCTTGAGAAGAGCTTGATCGAGAAGCGCCTTTCGAGCGCGCGCCGCGGCTATGGCAGCTACATGCTCGCACGCATCGGCGCCCTGAGGGCGCTCGGCCTCACCTTGAGCGCGAACTACATGCTGCTTAGGCGTCGGCCCCACAAGGGCCGCAGGCCGCTTGACTTCTACATCCGCGAGCGCTGCGAGGGCGAGCCGATGGACTCGATTCCCGCGAACTACTTCTGCAACGCCGACGACGCCTCGGTTGAGGAAAAGGACGTCGTCCTCGGACTCGCGACCCTTATGGGCGACGCGGCCGCGCAGAACATGGCGATGAAGAAGTACGACCCGAAGACCGAGTCCCCGCTATACGGCGTCGGCAAGGAGATCTACGAGTTCGAGTACGACATCATACGCCAGCGTGTCGTCCCGAAGAAGGTCGCGACGTGCTCGGTGCGCGGCAGCTTCGGCTGGCCAAACCTCTCGTTTTCCGACGAGAACCTGCTTGCGCTCGCGAACTTCTACCTCGGCAACTTCGCGCACGCGCTGAAGATCTACCAGAAGCGCCACGCCGTGACGATGGCCGAGGTCGCCGAGAGGTTCATGGACGGTTTCGAGTACAGGACGCACGCCCTCGCGTGGCAGCTTTCGGTGATGCGCGAGGAGTTCGAGGGGTTCCGGCCGTCGCTGCCGCCGGTATACGATTTCGACAGGAAGTGGGCGTTCGTAATGTGGACGCTCGAGCGTCAGGAGAGGCGTATGCCGGTCCTGAGGCGCATTTTCATGGAAAAGGTCGCCATCGTCGAGGGGCAGTCGGCCCAGAGCGGCGAGGGCGCGTCCGCCACGTGACCCGCATAGAGAGATTCGGCTGGAGGGGAGCGGTCGAGCCCGGGATCGGGCGCGTCGTGAGCGCGCACGGCGACTACTACCACCTCGTCTGCAACGAGGCGGAGGGGGAGATACTCGCGCGGAAGAAGAAATCGGCCTTCGGCCGCATGAAGACGGCCGCGCCCGACGACATGAAGGGCGCGAAGAAGTCCGAGCTGCAAGCGTCCGAGCCGCTCAAGCCGATCACGGGCGACTTCGTGAGGTTCCGCCACAACGCGCAGGGCGACTCGATGATACTCGAGGTGCTGCCGCGCTTCTCGCACTTCGAGCGGCGCGACCCCGCCGCGCGCCGCACCTCGCAGACGCTCGCCGTCAACTTCGACACGCTCTTCATAATGATGTCGCTGAACGAGAACTTCTCGACGGCGAGGATCGACCGGTATCTCGCGCTCGCCGAGGACATCGGCGGCGGAGAGGCGGTCGTGGCGCTCACGAAGATGGATCTCCGCGAGGACGGCGACGAGAAGTTCATAGACGAACTCGTCGAGACGATTGCGGGACGTGCGCCGCTTCTCATGATATCGGCGCTGACGGGCGAGGGGATGGACGCCGTCAGGGAATACGCGAAGCCGGGCGCGACGCTCGCCCTCATTGGCTCGTCTGGGGTAGGGAAGTCCACGCTTCTCAACGCTCTCGCCGGAGAGGAATGGGCTGCGACGCAGGAGATACAGGAGTGGTCGGGGAAAGGCCGCCACACGACGACGAGCCGCGAGCTCGTCATGCTGCCGTCGGGGGCGATGGTGATCGACACGCCCGGCGTCCGCGAGATAGGCATGGTCGGCGAGGTCGACCCAGTCATGGCAAAGGGCTCGTCGACGCATCGCTGGAGAAAGGGACAATGAAGACAAGACAGTTCTGGTATCCGCTGCCCGAGCGGCTGATCGCGCAGCACCCCGCCGAGAAGCGCGGCACCGAGAAGATGATGGTGCTGCACCGCGCGACGGGCGTCGTCGAGCACCGCCACATCGCCGACATCGTCGAGTACATCACGGCGAACGACCTGCTCGTCGTGAACGACACGAAGGTGTTCCCCGCGCGGCTCATCGGCGAGTGGCCCGACACGCACGGCGCAATCGAGCTCCTTATGGTAAACGCAGCGCCCATGGACGCCGACGACGAGCGGCCGAGCATGACTGCGGGAACCGATTCGCTGCGCTGGAACTGCATAATCGGCTCTGGGCGGAAGTGCCGCGAGGGGCAGGTCGCCTCGTTCGGGCCAAAGGGCGAGCTCAAGGCGACGCTCGTGAAGCCGCTTTCCGGCATCGGCATGTGGCAGGTCGAGTTCTCGTGCGACCGTCCGCTGATGGACCTTCTCGACGAGTTCGGCCGCACGCCCGTTCCGCCCTATGTGAAGCGCGAGGGGACCGCCGAGGAGGAGAGGGAGGACCGCGAGCGGTACCAGACGATATACGCGCGCGAGGTCGGTTCTGTCGCCGCGCCGACGGCGGGGCTTCATTTCACGCCCGAGATTTTCGCCGCGCTCGACGCGAAGGGCGTGAAGCGCGTCGCGGTCACGCTCCATGTGGGCCCTGGGACCTTCCGCCCCATCAAGGCCGAGAACATCGAAGACCACCACATGGACTTCGAGGCGTTCACCGTCCCGCCCGAGACGGCCGAGGCGATCAACGAGTGCAAGGCGCGCGGCGGCCGCGTCTTCTGCGTCGGCTCCACGACGGTGAGGACGCTCGAGACCGTCGCCGCCGCGGTAGACGGCAGGAACGGCCGCGTCGTCGAGGCGGGGTCTGGCGCGAGCGACATATTCATCTACCCTCCCTACCGCTTCCGCGTGTGCGACTGCATGCTTACGAACTTCCACCTCCCTCAGTCGACTCTCCTCATGATGATTTCGGCGCTCGCGGGCCGCGAGCGGGTTCTCTGTTCCTATGCCCTCGCCGTGAGAAACAACTACATGTTCTTTTCATACGGCGATTGCATGCTCATCGTCTGATTTGATATAATACTACCCAATATGCCGCTATTCGTGCCAAAAGACCGCAAGTCGCTTTTCCGCCAGTTCCTGGCGGGAATGTACGACGCCGTCGTGATAACCGATCCGAACGGGCATATCATCGAGATCAACCCCAGGGCCGAGGAGCACTTCGGCTATTCCCAGGACGAAGTCATCGACCGTCCGATCTCCTTCTTCATCCCCGGCCTCGCGCCGGAGATAGTCCAGCGCATACGCCGCGGGCTCGAAGGCGACCGCCACATGATGATCGACGCGAACGGCCTCAACAAGGACGGCTCGAAGTTCTCCTGCGAGGTGACGGTCTCGATAATCGACTTGATGGATCCGGGCGATCTCGTCTTCACCGTCCGCAACACAGAGCGCCGCCGCCGCATAAACAACATGCTCCGCGCCAAGGCCAACGCCTTCCAGGTCGCGCAGTGCGCGCTTTTCGCGTGCGACGCAGAGGGCAACATCTGCGAGTGCAACACCGCGTTCTGCGAGATGTTCGACCTTGAGGGGGAGGACGATGCCCGCACGCGCACGTTCGCGGAGCTCATGGCCGACGATCCTCTCCCCGAGAACTTCAAGAAGGCGCTCGCAGGCGAGACGACGGTGACCGGCATCGTGGCGGAGGGAGAAGAAGACCAGGAGGAGGTCGAGGTCGTCCTTGCGCCCAACATGCTCGGCAACAAGTGCCACGGCGTCGTCGGAAGCGTCACGAAGGTCTGACGCTATGCGCCGACCATTCCAGCATTCCGCGGGTGTCGTAACCCTCTCCGTAAACAAGCCGGACCCAAAGGTCCTACAGGATTTTCTCGTCCTCAAGTTCGCGCTTTCCCGCCGCGCGGCGAAGGCGGCGATAGACGGGCGCAGCGTCTGGGTCAACCGCAAGTGCGTGTGGATCGCGCGCTACGCGCTCAAGACCGGCGACCTGGTCGAGGTTCCGTCGGTCGTCGTGAAGGGTGCCCAGAGGCAGTCGGCCCAGAGCTCGCGCGAAGGCGCGACGCCAGGTGCGCCTCCCGCGAAGCGGCACGTTAGGGTCCTTTGGCAGGACGACAACTACCTCGTGTGCGACAAGCCGGCAGGGCTCGTTTCGTGCGACGACCCGAAGAGCGTCGAGGCGATCCTGCGCGAGCAGGAGAAGGTTCCGACTCTGGAGGCGGTCCACCGTCTCGACCGCGACACGACGGGGTGCCTCATGTTCGCGAAGAACCACGCCGCGCTCGAGGCGGCGATAGAGGAGTTCAAGACGCACGCCGTGTCGAAGGTCTACCACGCGATAGTCGTCGGCGAGTTCAAGTTCGCGCATCGGCTCATAGACACGCCGCTTGACGGGCAGAACGCCGTCTCGCGCGTGACGCGCGAGGCGAAGTCTGCCGACGCGAGCTTCCTGAGGGTGCGCATAGACACCGGCCGCACGAACCAGATACGCCGCCACCTCGCGTCGCTACGCTTCCCGATAGTGGGCGACAGGGTGTTCGGGCTAAAGAACGCGCGCGACCCGCGGCTCATGCGCGTTCCGCGGCAGATGCTCCACGCGTCCACGCTTGCGCTGCCGCATCCGCTGTCGCGCGGCGGGGAGATATCGGTCCACTCGCCTCTGCCGGCCGACTTCAGGGCGGCGCTGAAACTTTTCGGAATGGGGAAGTAGCAATGTCACAGGAATGGAACATCAAGTCCCGCGGCCATGTATGCAGCTTGTGCCAGAAGCCGCTCGTCGACCGTGCGCCGGTCGTGAGCGCGCTTAAGGAAACGCCCGAGGGGTACGAGCGCTTCGACTGCCATCCGGAGTGCTGGAAGACAGCCGAGCGCGACTGGGAGCCGTTTTCGCAGTGGGACGGCGTGTACTTCGCGCCCGTGAAGGAGGAGAAGAAGGAGCCGCTCAAGAAGGAGGACGCGGGCGAGCTCTTAAGGCAGCTCGTCACGCTCGACGACCCCGCGATGAAGAACGTCGTCTACGTCCTCGCCGTGATGCTCGAGCGGTCGAAGATACTCGTCGAGCGCGACACGAAGGAGCTTGAGGACGGGACGATACGCCGCGTGTACGAGGACCGCAAGCAGGGCGACACCTTCGTCATTCTCGATCCGCGTCTCCGGCTTGAGAACCTCGCCGAAGTGCAGTCACAGGTCGTCGCGCTCCTTTCGGGCACGAAAACTCTCGGCGAAGTCGCCAAGGAGGAGGATTGCGCCGCCGAGCCGCAGCAGTAGGCGCCGCGCCATGAAACTGCCGTCGCCGAGACAGAGGGAGGCGCTTCACCTCGTTGCAGACGGGAAGTTCTATCCCGATCTCGTGAAGGAGGACGACGGCTGGCATGCCCGCTGGCGTGCGCTTGGCGCAGACAACGAATGGGTCGACGAATATGTGCGCGGCCCGTCTGTAACGGTTCTCAGCGAGGATGCCGAGGATCAGCGGTACGAGACGCTTCACGACGCCTGGGCGATGGCGCTCAGGAGCCGCACTGGGCTTGTGCGCTGGGACGACGCAGAGTGCGCTGCGTTCGCCGCGGAGCTCGCCGAATGGCACGGCGGCGGCAGGGAAGACGTCGAGGCGCGGCGGGCGCTCTGCTTCAGCTTCAATGCCGCGAACGATCCGGGGGAAGGGGCGTTTGCTCTTTCGTGCCCTCGGCCGAAGGGCCGCGCCCAGTATCGTGCGCTTGGGCAGGCCGTCAGCGTGTGGGGTGCGCTGCGCGGCCTCAGGAGCGCCGGCGCGTCGCTTGAGGCGCGGCTTTCAAAGGCCGAGGCGGAGGACTTCGTCCGCCGCGGCGCGCGAGAGCTCGCGGACGCGGGCTACTCCGTGTCGGGCGTGGATCTCGCGGCGACTGTCGCGGCTGCGGCCGAGATAGACGGCTCCGCGGCAGATGTGACGCGCGGCGACAAAAAGGGCGTCCGCCTAAAGATCAAGGTCGCAGGCGAGGAGGTGAGCGCGGAGGAGATACGCTTTCTCCTTGAGCAGAATTCGACGCTCGTCTTCTTCCGCGACCGCTGGATTGAGGTCGACCGCGGAATCCTGCGCGAAGCGCTGCGCGCGCTCGAGAAGGCCGACAAGACGAAGGCGAACCCGCTTTCCTTCGCTCTCGGAATCGGCGCCGTCGGGAGGATGGAAGTCGGCGAGGTGCTTGCGGGCGGCGGCATTCTCGGGCTTCTGAACCGGCTTCGCCAGTCGCACGACGGCGCGGCAAATGCGACGCGCGGCGGAGTCGCCGCCGAGATCCCGGGGTTCGAGGGGACGCTGCGCGACTACCAGGCGCGCGGCGTCGAGTGGATTTCGTTTCTGACCGACAACGGCTTCGGCGCTCTGCTTGCCGACGACATGGGCCTCGGCAAGACGATCCAGACGATTGCGTGGATTCTCCGCGCCCTCGCCGCGAAAGCGACAGGCGCGGCACAGCCCGTTCTTGTCGTTGCGCCTCTTACGCTGCTTTCGAACTGGCGGCACGAGTTTGCGAAGTTCGCGCCGTCCCTGCGCGTCTATGTCCACCAGGGAGACATGCGCCATGTCGGAAGCGGCTTCAAGAAGGCGGCTGCGGAAGCCGATGTCGTGGTGACGAGCTATGCGCTCATCGTCCGCGACCACCGCGAGTTCGCGGAGGTGGAATGGGGTGGTATCGTCATTGACGAGGCGCAGGCGATAAAGAACCCCGACACCCATGCGGCGAGGGCGATTCGCGCACTTGGAGTCCGTCGCCGCCTCGCGCTCACCGGAACGCCGATAGAGAACTCGGTCGCGGACATCTGGAGTCTCGAGGAGTTCCTCAACCCGGGTCTTCTCGGCGACAGGAAGTCGTTCGCCGACCGCTTTGTGAAGCCCCTTGCGACCGACCCGAGTTCCGCGCAGGGAAAGAAGCTGCGCCGCGCTCTAGAGCCGTTCGTCCTGCGCCGCCTCAAGAGCGACCCGGCTGTAGCGGGAGAGCTCGGGGAGAAGCGCGAAGTGCGCGAATACTGCGCGCTTGCGCCGGCGGAGCGCGCGGAATACGAGGGCGCGCTTGCCGACTACCGCGCGGGAGAGAGGCGGCAGGGCGACATCTTCGCGCTTTTGACGCGGCTCAAGCTCGCCTGCGACGGCTTTGACGGCGAGACAGTCTCGGGCGGCAAGGCAGATCGCCTCGTCGAGCTTGTCGAGACGATTTTCGAGAACGGCGAATCGGTGCTCATCTTCTCGCAGTATGCGAAGGTGGGAGAGGCGCTGAAAAAGATGCTCGAGCGGCGCTTCGCGCAGCCGATCGCGTTTTTGCATGGCGGGCTTTCCGCCGCGCAGCGCGAGGAGCAGATTGCGCTTTTCGGCGGCACTGCGGGCCCGGCGGCGTTTGTGCTGAGCCTGAGGGCGGGCGGCTTTGGCCTCAATCTCACGAAGGCGACGCATGTCATTCACTACGACAGGTGGTGGAATCCCGCAGTGGAAGGGCAGGCGACTGACCGCGCACACCGCATCGGGCAGGAGAAGACGGTGTTCGTCCATGTCTTCGTCACGGAGGGAACTGTCGAAGAGCGCGTGGAGGAAATCCTCGACAGGAAGGAGTCGCTTGCCGGTCTTCTCAAGGACGGCGAGAAGCTTTGGAGCGCCATCGGCCTTGCCGATGCCTGATTACAATGCGTTAGTCTTCAAACGGCCGTTCTTGGCTTTTCGTGCTGGTCTGCCTTTCAATGTGCGGTCACGGTCGGGGCAACCGTGCTCGCCGACGTTCCGTCAGCTCGCTTAATCTCGCCCGCGTATCCCACGGAGCGAAGCGGAGTCGCCGAAGGCGAGCTCAATGCGGGGTGCAAATCCGCCGCTGCCCTATCCGACCTTGACACTACTGACGCTATCCGACCCCAATTCGACCCTGCCATTTCCTCGCGGCACTTTTGCCTGCCGCTTGCAAAAGTAAACGTGGGTTTGAAAAGGTAAACGTTGGTTTGGTATCGTGAAGTACGGTTACATTTTCAAAAGTGGTCGCCATGCACGTGC